>NZ_JBMQQG010000271.1:0-38833 GCF_057362405.1 Ginsengibacter sp. | reverse complement strand
TTTATAGAATGGTAATGCATGAAGTAAGTTTACAGAACTATCTAACTTATCCTGTGCATGTAAAGTAGAATCGAAAATTGGAACCGCGTTTAATTTTTGACTAGCGGAATCTTTTACCAGGTCAACAGCATTTGCAACACTTAATACATTTTCAACGAAGGGAACTTTTTTAAGAGCACTATTTAATGTTTTGAAAGATTCAAAATTTTTAAGCTCAAAAAAGTGATCGGTCTGAACACCAATAACAAGAAGATTACCATCATCTCCAAATTTCTTTTTGAAAGACAGATACTCCTGGTATTTTGGATTATCGGTGGGGACAGCTTTTGAAAACTCGTAGTTGAGTTTTATTTTGCTCGCATAAAATGCCATGACACCGGTACATAAAAATAGAAGAACTAAAAGAAGTAAACGGTTTTTTAAAACAAACTTCGCAAGGCGTTGCCACATATTTTATTTGAATTTTATGCGCAAAGAAACTAAATAATTATTTGAAGGGATTATTGGAAAGAGGGATGAACTAATTTGTATAAAATATTTTATAATTAATTTGTGTAAGTCTATTGGGACAAGACAGTTTCAAATATGCCTAAAGCCATGCCGACTGATAATAAACTTCAGGAGCGTTATTCAAAAAAACTTGCTTTGTATTTTGCTGAAGACTGGATATTATTGTTTATTTCAATAATTCCATTAGGCTATTTCTTGGTAAATTACTTCTTCGAGAATTCATTTGAACTCTTTAATATTCCTTGGAAAAAAGCGTTGATTATAGCTACAGTACCTTCAGCGATTTTTATTGTTAAGTATTTTATTTCAATTAAACTTAAGGCAAGGCTGTTAACTGAAATTATTGAAGATTCAAAATACTACGCATTGATAGTTTACAATAAAACCTTAATTAGAGTAGACAAAGCTTCTATCCCTCTTGAAAGAATAAGAAAAAGCGATTTTTTTGTGGCGGTTCTTTTCGAAAGCAGGTTTACTACTATTTACTTTGAAGGTCAACGTGCCGAAAAATTTATTGTAAAAATCAATAACAAAAAATATTACCTGATTCCACGTCTTTTTGATAGTGAAGTTTTGATATAAACTATCTTACAATTTCTCCATCTCCTCATTCACAAAATCCATCAGCACTTTAATATTTTCAGGAGAAAAGTCGAATGTAAGTCCTGCAGCCTTATATAACTCTGGCAAGGTTTTGGTACCACCAAGGCTTAATGCTTTCATATAATTGTCCAGCGCTTCTTCAGGATTTTTTTTGAATTGCATCCACATGCCTATAGCTCCTAATTGTGCTATACCATATTCAATATAATAGAAGGGAACTTCGTACAAATGCAATTGCTTTTGCCAATGATTTTCCCTGAAACTTTCGAGGCCGCTGTAATCAATAACATCATCTGAAAAATCATTAAGAATTTCCATCCATGCTTTGGTTCTTTCTTCAACCGTTTGTTGAGGATGTTCGTATATCCAATGTTGAAATTTGTCAATAACGGCTATCCACGGAAAAATAGTTATTGTTCTTTCAAGCTGGTGTTCTTTCGCTCTTGTTAGATCTTCTTTATTATCAAAAAAGACATCCCAATAATCCATGGTAAAAAGTTCCATCGACATGCTGGCCACTTCTGCTATTTCCATTGGGTAATCTTTGAAGGCATTCAATTCGAGATTATGTGTAAGAAAAGATTGAACCGCATGGCCGCCCTCATGAACCATGGTTGTTACATCATGCATTTGCCCGGCAGCGTTCATAAAAATAAAAGGAGCGCCACTTTCAGCAAGCGGACAATTATAACCTCCGGGAGCCTTTCCATTCCTGCTTTCCAGGTCAAGGTGCTTCATAGCATTCATTTGCTTCAGGCAATCTCCAAAGAATGGACGAAGGTGCGTAAAACATTCAATTGATTTATTAAGCAATTCACTTCCGGTTTCAAAAGGAGTTAGCGGCTTTGTTCCTTCAGGTTCCGCTTCTGTATCCCATGGGCGCAAATCCTCTAATTGTAATTTCTTCTTTTTCTTCTCATAAATTTTATTCACCAATGGCAATACATGTTGCTTTACTGAATCATGAAACCTGAAACAATCTTCTTTGGTATAATCAAATCGACCGAGTTCTTTAAATTTAAAATCGCGGTAATTTTCAAAGCCTGCATTTACTGCAACCTGTTGGCGTTTTTCTATTAATTGATTCAAAAGCTTATTTAATATGTCCTGGTCTTCCAGTCTTCTTGCATTAATTTTTCTATAAACTTCTTCACGCAATTTTCTATCGTGGTTTTCTAGAAATTTGGAAGCTTGTTGCAGCGTATATTCTTTACCGTTAACCTCGATGGTCATCTTTCCGGTAATCATGCCGTATTGCTGCTGCAGTACTGCTAATTCAGCTTGTATGGGAATATTTTGTTCGCGAAAAAGCTCAATGCTTTTTTTTACGGAACGTAAATAAGTAAAATATTTAGTTTGGTCCAGTTCGTTTACGAAGGGAGAGTTAATCAATTTTTTATTAAGCGCATCAGCATAAGGTTGAATCTTCGGCTGAATTTCCATGCAGAAAAAATTAAAAGACTCTTCCAGTTTTTTATCGGTAGTATCGCCTGTCATTTTTATCTGGCGCCAGCAAACATCTTCATTTACTGCAGCTTCTAACTCGCTCATATCGGCCAGCCAATGTTGTAAATCTTCTTTGGAAGAGATTTCTCTGTCCAACAACTCTTTAAAGTAAGGTTCAATAATTTCCCAATTTGATATCATTAAATCTTTGGGAAGAAACTTTCTTTCTAATTTTTTTATAGCAGCAGATGCTTCAATCATAGTATTGAGGTATTAGGTTATCGGGTATCAAGTATCTGGTATCGGCACTCAATTATTTTACACCACGGCTTTCAATTTTTCGCGAAGCTGCCTTTTGGGGCTTTACATGAGTCGTTTCTTTATGTACCACAGGCTTTGGAGTGGCCACTGTATCTGGCGCTTCAGCACCTTCTTCTGATGTTTTTGATTTGATTTCTATCTTATTCTTTTTTAAGATGTCAAACCATTTCACCATTTTTTTCATATCACTTGCATATACTTTTTCGAAATCCAGGTCTGGATATACTTTTTCAAAATAAGATTTCAATGCTTTATTATCTGCTTTAGCGTCAGGCATTTTTTCTTTACTCTTCTGCATCGCTTCAAATAATTCTGAAAGATTGGTATTGTCTTTTACAGTAAATACCTCAATACTTTCGAGGTGAGAAAAGTTATGCAACCTCGTGCTCACAAATTTTGAAGTATTGTCTTCAAGCGATCGAACAACGGCTCCGTCAGATTTTGAAGAGAGTAATTCAAACAAACCGCTTAAACCTGAAACTGAAACAATTTTATTATAATCCATATGTAATTTTCTTTTTTAGAAGCTGCAAGATAAATGAAATGATATTTAGTAGTGTTAATGAAATATAAAAGCCTTTTAAATTAAACTTTTTTAGGATTAAATATTAAAAATGACCCCCCACAGGTTTTGTGTTTTGATGTCGTCAAATGTAGTAATCAACTTTACTTTATGAACCGGATACTGCTTTTTTTACTTTTCACAGGTTTATGTTCAGCAGTCGTCGTTGCCCAGTCAGTAAGGGGTGTTCTTGAGGATGCCACCAACAAGGCACCTGTTTCAAATGCAACAGTAAAACTAAAGGCTGCAGGTTCTCCGTTATTGGAACTGTCATCTGTAAGTAATAGTAACGGTGTGTTTATATTTGATAAAGTTCCTGCGGGCAGGTATATTTTAACCGTTACTTCAATTGGATTTGCAACAATATCAAAAACAATTACGGTTGGCAATAGCCCGGTTGACCTAGGAATTATCGGGACTTCTGAAAACGCAAAGACACTTAAAGATGTAATTATAAATGGCGCTGCTCCTACTATTAAACAAAATAATGATACTATGGAATTTGGCGCCAGCCAATACAAAGTAAATCCGGATGCTACCAGCGAAGATTTGATAAAAAAGATGCCCGGCGTTACAGTTGATAAAAGTGGTACGGTAACTGCGATGGGAGAAACTGTAAAAAA
Source organism: Ginsengibacter sp. (assembly GCF_057362405.1). Classification (NCBI taxonomy): domain Bacteria; kingdom Pseudomonadati; phylum Bacteroidota; class Chitinophagia; order Chitinophagales; family Chitinophagaceae; genus Ginsengibacter; species Ginsengibacter sp. Next base: position 34,768 of record NZ_JBMQQG010000271.1, on the reverse strand, counting down.
AGTTACCGTTGATGGTCGTGATTTTTTTGGCGACGATGCCACAGCCACGTTGGGTAACCTTCCTGCGGAAGTAGTCGATAAAATTCAGGTGTTTGATAAATTGAGCGATCAGGCGCAACTTACGGGCTTCGATGATGGCAATACCTCTAAAGCTATTAATATAGTTACGAAAGTGAATATGCGCACCGGAAATTTTGGGCGGGTGTTTGCAGGCTATGGAACAGATGGCCATTATAGCGCGGGGGGCAATGTAAGTTTTTTTAATAATGAAAGAAGGATTTCATTAGTTGGCCTCGTTAATAATGTAAATGAACAGAATTTTTCCTCGCAGGATTTATTAGGGGTCACCAGTACCGGTGGCCGTGGTGGCGGCGGTAATCGCGGAGGCGGCGGATATAGAGGCGGCGGAGGCGCCAGTAATTTTACAGTTGGTCAACAAGACGGAATCGCCAAAACAAATGCCTTTGGCATAAACTATAGCGATGCATGGAGCAAAAAAATTGATGTTACAGGAAGTTATTTTTTTAATAACAGTAATACTTCCAATAATCAAACAATTAATCAGCAGAATATTATCACAAAAGATAGCAGCAATTATTATGATGAAAACACTTTTTCGAATAGCAGGAATTTCAACAATCGCGTAAATTTCAGGCTTACTTACAGGATTGATTCCAATAACACAATCATAGCAACATCCAATTTAAAATTTCAAACAAATAACTCTGCCAACTTTGTTCACGGAATAAATTTTGTTGATGTAAACAGGCAGGACACACTTAGCCAAACTGACAATGACCTTACCAGCGACTATCATGGAAATAATTTAAGCGACCAGGTTTTATTCCGTCACGCATTTAATAAGAGGGGTCGTAGTATTTCGGTTGGAATTTCTAACAGTTCCAGCGATAAATTAGGCAACAACTATTTAAATGCAATTAATAATTATTTTACGGGAGTTAAGGCTACAGATTCCTTGGAACAATATTCCAATCAAAAAAATCACAATAATCAGTACAGTCTAAATTTAGTGTACACGGAACCGATAGGAAAAAAGACACTGATGCAGGTTAATTATAATCCTTCATTTCAAAAGAACAACGCAGACCAGGAAACTTTTAATTACGATGGAGTTACTTCGAAATATTCATTGCTAGATACCAGCCTGAGCAATAAATTTAATAACACCTATAATACGCAAAACACCGGCGTTACTTTCCGCCGCGGTGATAGAAATAATTTTATATCTGCAGGTCTTTCTTATCAATATTCAGAATTAAAAAGCGAACAGGTTTTTCCGCAGTCTTCGCATATTGATAATGTTTATAGTAATCTTCTTGGGAACGCTTTTGCAAGATTTAAGTTAAATTCAAAAAACAATTTGCGAATCATTTATCGGTCTTCGGTAAGTGCACCATCAGTAACCCAACTACAAAATGTGATTAACAACTCGAACCAGTTTTTTTATACAACCGGAAATCCTGATTTGCAGCAACAATATTCTAACAGTTTTATAGTACGATATAATTACACTAATACGCCCAAAGCCAGGAGCTTCTTTGCCAACATATTTTTGCAAACTGTAAATCATTATGTAGCTAATGCGACTTATACCGCATCCAGGGATTCTATATTAACCAACTCCGTTACCCTTTTTAAAGGCTCACAAATTTCAAAACCAGTAAACTTGAATGGATACATTAGTGCAAGATCTTTTTTTACATACGCAATGCCGGTAAAATTTTTGAAATCTAACTTAAACTGGAATGCTGGTGTTAGTTATACAAACCTGCCCGGTTTATTAAACAATGTTTCTAATATTGCCAAAACCTATAATTATAATCTCGGAGCAGTTTTATCAAGTAACATAAGCCAATATATTGATTTTACACTTGCTTATTCGGCGAGTATCAACACGGTAAAAAATTCTATCGAGCCCACTTTAAATAACAATTACTTCATGCAAACTGCTGCATTCAGTGCTAATCTTCTTACAAAGAAGGGGCTATTTCTAAATAATGATATAACCAATCAGTATTACCATGGATTAACCGGCGCCAATAACACAAATTATTGGCTATGGAATATTGCGGCAGGACAAAAGTTCTTAAAAAAGCAAGCAGGAGAATTAAAGCTTTCCGTGTTCGATCTCTTAAAACAGAACAGGAGTATAAGTCGTAACGTAACTTCTTCATACATCCAGGACGTTAACAACCAGGTATTGCAACAATATTTTATGCTCACTTTTACCTATAAATTAAAGACCTTTGGAAAGGGTAAATCAGGCAACTATAACGATAGGGGAAGAGATTTCCGCAGGTTTGGTGGACCCGGTGGGCCTCCTTTTGGAGGCGGACATGATGGCCCTTCACTTTAGCATAAAAATTATTTGACTTGATTGCAGAAATGGATTTGATAGAATTGCTGAAGAAAAAAGACAGAGCAGCATTTAAGAGTGTAGTAGAAACCTGGCAGGATATGGTATATAATACTGCGATAGGAATTTTACAAAATGCAGAAGATGCAGAAGATGTAACGCAGGAAACTTTTATGCAGGCATTTGAATCGGTTGCTTCGTTTAAGGGTGAATCTAAATTTTCTACCTGGTTGTATCGTATTACTGTTTCAAAGGCAATGGACCACATCAGGAAGAAAAAAAGAAAAAAGCGATTTGCATTTATACAAAGTCTTTACGGAAAAAATGATCAGCCAGTTATAGATCCCCCCGATTTTTTCCATCCGGGGGTCAGCATGGAAAATAAGGAAAACGCAGCCATTCTTTTTAAGGCAATGGAACAACTGCCACCAAATCAAAAGACCGCTTTTGTTCTTAATAAGGTAGAAGGGCTATCTTACCTGGAAATTGGCGAAGTAATGAGGATTACCGATTCGGCTGTTGATGCTTTATTACACAGGGCAAAAGCTAACCTTAAAAAAATATTGAAAGATTATTATATCGCAATCAATAAAAATTAATTATAGTTATATTGAGTACCGGGATTCAACTAATAAAAATTAAATAAGAACACAGGGTTTAAAATAAAATAACGTCTAAATATATACTAAGATGGAAGACGAATTCTTAAATAAAAAAATTGATGACGTGATGCAAAGCATGGACGGCATTACAAGAGCAACTCCGCGTCCCTTTCTTTTTACAAGGCTCGAGGCAAGAATGCAAAGCGAAAAAAATATTTGGAGTAAAATATCATCGTTTGCTGCACGGCCAGTTGTGGCTTTTGCGTGTGTTTGCTTTGTATTGATAATAAATGCGATGGTTATTTTTACTTCAGGCAGCGCAACAACGCAACAAGGTCCCGAACTGGCAACCGCAGATGAATACAGCCAGGTAAGCTATAACTTATATGATTTTGAAAACTTTAAGCCATAATGGATTCAGTAACAAAAAATAAGTCGCTTGTTTCAATAATTATTTTTTTATTGATAACAAACATTGCGATGCTGGTATTTTTCCTGGTGTTGAACAAACCGCCCCAAAAGGTTGTTCGGCCCCATGATCAAAATGGAATGTCAGGTATGTTGCAAAAAGAAGTTGGCTTTTCAAAAGATCAGATTGATACATATTTATCTATAAGAAAAAGCCAGATGGATACTATCCATGTTTTATTTGATGATTTGCGAAAATCAAAAATGGACTTTTATGATTTGCTTTATTCTTCACAGGTGCCTGATTCATCTTTAAATAAAGCGGCGGATATAATAGCAGAACGACAGAAGGCACTCGATCTTTACATGTTTGATCATTTCAAAAAGGTGAGAAATATTTGTAACCCTGATCAGCTGCAAAAGTTTGACAGCACTATAAAAAAGGTGCTCATCAGGATGACCGGTAAAAATGGTAAAGACAACCACAATCAACATAAATAAATACACAATCTCTTTAAATAAGAAAATAAATATTCAACAATTATGAAAACAAAGATCACAATGTTCATTGCACTTTTATTCGCAATAACAATAAATGCTAATTCGCAAGGAATGCAGCGCATGACAGTTGAGGAACGAGTGAAAGCCGCGATGGATAAAATGACAACGCCCTTGAATCTTGATACGGCTGAGCAGTCTAAAACAGCGGCTGTTTTCACAGACTTTTATACCGCTCAAAATAAAATGCGGGAAGATGCAAGAGCCAGCGGTACCAGGCCCGACAGAAGCGTTTTTGAAAAGATGATGAACGATCGGGATGATAAATTAAAAGCCATTTTTACTGACGAACAGTATAAAAAATATAAAGATGAAGTAGAAGCAACATTACGTCCACAACGGCCGCAGGGTGGCGGTGGTACACAATAAAGCTGAAACTGATTTTAACTTGGTGATTAAGATGGGTATTTTTAAAAGGTTTGTTTTCGGACAAACCTTTTTTTAATAATAAGAGGGCAAATCGACGTTTGACCTGGCAAATGATCCTTATTCAAACCTTTGCTAAGAATTAAATAACTTTATGGAAATTTGATGAACTTAAATTCTATAAAACGGTTAATAAATACATTTCGAAATAAGGAATAAAGCATGTCGAATTTATTTATCCGTTAAATTATTGTCTAAAATTTTATTTGAATATGCAGGAGGCCAAACATGATAAGGAAAGACAACAGTTCCAGGTAGAGAGATTCACTTTTTTCGTAGATGCTGTATTTGCGATCACTATTACATTGTTAGTTATTGAAATTAAACCACCGGTATTTCCCGATCCGACTGATAAAATCTTATGGCATTCAATTGTGGAAATGGGATTCAAATTTTTGGGGTTTGTTATAAGTTTTGGAATAGTGGGCCATTATTGGTCAGTTCACCATAGAATTTTTGGATATGTCATTAAAAATTCCACTTCATTAATTTGGCTCAATCTTGGTTTTTTGCTTACGGTGGTTACTCTACCTTTTAGTGCGGGTTTGGCAGGGGAATATAGTGCAAGGACTGATCTTAGGATTCCTTATGCCATATATGCCATAAACATGGTGTTAACGGGGTTGATGAATTGTTGGCTTTGGGTTTACGTAAGTAATCCAAAAAGAAAAATGCTTACACGCCAAATTTCAAATTCGAGGATAATGCTGGGTGTATATAGGAGTCTTACTATTCCATTAGTTTTTACTATTTCTTTCGTTTTATATTTCTTTTTTCCAGTCGTGGCATATTGTACGCTCTTACTAATTCCTATAATACTCCACTGGGGAATGAAGGGCCTTGAAAGGCGGGCAGAAAGAGATGAAATAATTGAGAAAAAGGCAATTACAAAACACACTGCTTCGGTTCATGAGGAAGCAAAGAATCAGGAGGCTGAAAAGCCGGCATAATTTAAACCCGATTCGCAACTGCAGTAGTAGTCTTATTTATTTTATAAGTGAGATTATAGATAAAATCGAATTGCTCTAATAATTCACTTTCGTTTTTTCTTTTCAATTTATAAGATTCAGGAATCTTAATTTCTTCTTTACCTGGCAAATTGTTTTTATCCAGTTTTAAAAGGCTTTCCCGTAAATTAAAGATAGATTGTTTAATGTATTGTTGGGCTTCTTTTTGATTGCTGATATCTTTGTTTGCAGCAATATCGTCAATAAGGCCGGCCATATTAGAGGATAGTACGTTATTCAAAACAACAAATTCATAAATTTCATTTCCCTTGCGTTGTTTACTTTTTGGCTCAGATAACATCCTGTTAAATGCGCCCGAAAGATTTGCCGTACTGACGAATATTTCTTTTCGTTTAAGTTTATAATCCAAAGAAATTTTTTTTTCACCGCGAACAAAATCTGCGAGCGTGTACATGTACTCAATATTTGCTTTTAGAACACTGCTCATATAATTATGCAGTTGATCTGACTCCCAGTGCGGAAATAATAAATAGCTTGCCATAAATGATAAAAGAGAACCTATTCCGGTATCTAACAACCGTTCCTCGGCAACGTTTATAAACCCAATGCCCAACAGGCTAAAGAGTGTTAATAGGTATGGCGTCATGAATATTACCATTATGATATAGTTCAGGCGCTGAAAAGTATAAGTCCCAATCATAAAGAATACAATGAGAATAAATAGTATATCACGGTTATGAATAAACGCTAATAGCAACAATCCGATTAAGCCCCCGGCAATAGTTCCTGTAAGTCTTTCATAATTTCTTTGTTTGGTAAGGCTGAAACCGGGTTTTAATATAACGATGATAGTTAACAAGAGCCAGTAACTGTGGTGCCCGTTGGGTAGAAATTTCGAAATTATATAGCCAATCAGGCAGGTAACCATCATGCGCAAAGAATGCCTGAATACTGATGACTGAAGCGTAAGATTATTTTTGAAAGTAATTATATCAATTTTTTGGTGTGTGACAAATTTTGAATAGTCATTGTCATTACGAATCTTCCGTTCACTAAAAGAATTTCCAAAATATGCTGATAAACCGTCTACACGTTCGGCAATGTTTCTGAGATTTATGAGTATCTTCTTTAAAATAAGAACGCTCGCAGTTGATTCGCCCACTGTGTCAATTGCAGATTTTAATTTCATAAGATCCGGCAATGCATTGTATCTATTTTTATAAGATGAATTGGATTGAATAGCGAAGCCAATATCGTCCAGTTCATCAGCAATATTTTTTATAACTATAGAAATTTCATCCAATACTCCAGACGAAGAAAATCTTTTGCGTAAAGAAGCGTAATCATACCAACTTGCCATAATGTGCTCATATAAATCAACAAGATCAGCAAACGTCAATACAAGAATTCTTCCGCTTCGGATAGATTCTTTTAGCAACTGCCTGTTTTTAAATAAATGTTCGCGAACCTGTTCCTGTTTCTCATTTACAACAACCTGTTGAGCCACGAGTTTTTTATATTCTTCATCAGGCTCTGTTTTCGTGTCATATAATTCTGATTTAATACGCAGGTATTTCGCAGTTTCATGAATGCATTCGCCTAACGATCTTTGTGCAGGGCGATAAGGAGTAAGCCTATAAAACAATAGTGCGATCAACATGTACCAAATTCCTCCGCCCAGTATTAACATGCTGTCATTAACAACTTGAGTAGTATCTGTTACACTGGTTAATCGCAATATCATAACCAGCAATGCGGATGTTCCAATAGATGCCGCCCGGTTTCCATAGACGGAAAACATTGAGAAGAAAAACGTGGATAATGCAATCAAAAGTCCCAAGACATACATATTGTTATTAACCAGGCCGGTTAATAAAGCCATAATAAAAATGAAAATATTGCAGTAGAACATTCCATTTCGCTTGTGTTTGACGGGACCGGGAGCATCGCTGATACTTACACATAATGCACCTAATGAAATTGTAATACCCGTCTCCATTTTTCCTAATTGTGCAAAGACAATAGTGGGCAGTACAATCTCGATCGTAGTACGAACGCCGTCGGCAAGATCTTGACTGAAAATAAATTTTTTTATGTGCCTCGTTTTGTCGGACATCGATGAAATTGCAAATTACTATTTGCAAAGAAAGGGTTTATTTAAGCTTAGATGATTTGCAAAAATTCGAGTTATTATATTTTGTTTTATTACTATCTTGAAAACTTATTTCAACATGGCTATTCATAAAAAAGCAGCGTTCGGAAAGAAAAAGCAACATCTTGCTATGTTTGGCAGAGCAATAGCACACCCAGCCCGCATTTCAATATTAAAAATTCTTGCTAAGGAGGAAAATTGCAATTGCAATGACATCGTTCAACGGCTTCCACTTTCACAATCTACGGTTTCGCAGCATCTAAAAGAATTGAAAAATTGCGGGCTGATAAATGGTACGGCCCATAAAACGAGTAGCATCTATTCATTAAATAAAACTATTTTGAAAGAATTTGAAAGTGAATTTAAAAAAATGATGAAAGCATTAAGATCAAAAAAAAAATAGTTTACGACGGGATATTGAAATAATGTTAAGATTTAGAACGTTTCGGCAATTACAAAAAACAATTGACGCAATTTTACTAGTAAACTTTTAAATTTGCAAACACATAATTACCTGATTATAAAATACGATGAGCGTTAAAGAAGAAGTTTTACACGATGTTGTAATAAAATTTGCAGGCGACAGTGGAGATGGGATGCAACTTACCGGAACACAATTTACCAATAATACTGCGCTGCTCGGTATCGATCTTGCCACCTTTCCGGATTTCCCGGCTGAAATAAGGGCTCCACAAGGCACCTTGCCTGGCGTTAGTGGTTTCCAACTAAGATTTTCCAGTGATCGGATTTTTACGCCCGGAGATACCTGCGACGTGCTGGTGGCAATGAATGCCGCTGCGCTGAAAAGCAATTTAAGTGCTTTAAAGAAAGGCGGGAAAATTATTGTGAATGTCGATGGATTTGACATCAAGAATTTGCGTCTTGCTAATTATCCCGAAGGTGTCAATCCTCTTGAAAACGGAAGTCTTGATAATTATGAGGTTATCAGGATTGATGTGACCAAGATAACAAGGGAGTCCCTGAAAGAATTTGAAATGGGCACTAAGGAAAAAGACCGTGCAAAAAATATGTTTGTTCTGGGCTTTTTGTATTGGATGTATAACCGAAGCATGGATAATACGATCAGGTTTTTAAAAGAAAAATTTTCAAAAAAACCGGAGATACTTAACAGTAACATAAAAGTGTTACAAGCCGGCTACAATTATGGTGACACGATAGAGACTTTCACAACCCGTTACTCGGTAGAGAAAGCAAAGATGGATCCCGGAAATTACAGAAGCATTATGGGAAACCAGGCTGTTGCGTATGGCTTATTAGCTGCCTCTCAAAAAAGCGGGTTACAACTTTTTTTGGGTTCTTACCCGATAACACCGGCCAGCGACATTTTGCACGAGCTTAGCAGGTACAAATCTTTTGGCGTTAAAACTTTCCAGGCAGAAGATGAAATTGCAGCAATTTCGTCAGCGATAGGGGCATCTTACGGAGGTAGCCTGGGCGTAACTTCTACAAGTGGTCCAGGAATGGCTCTAAAAGCTGAAGCGATGGGGTTGGCTGTAATGCTCGAAATTCCGTTGATTATTTGTAATATTCAAAGAGGAGGACCTTCTACCGGGTTACCTACCAAAACAGAGCAGAGCGATTTGTTGCAGGCGTACTATGGGCGGAATGGGGAATGTCCTATGCCTATTATATCAGCATCAACACCGAGTGATTGTTTCGATGCAGTTTATGAAGCAGTTCGCATTTCAGTACAACATATGACGCCAGTGATATTTTTGAGCGACGGATATATAGCTAACGGTGCAGAGCCATGGAAATATCCGGAAAGTAAAGATTTGCCTCCAATTGAAGTGAAATTTAAAAAAGAATTGGGCCATAATGAAGAGTTTTTTCAACCTTACCTGAGAGATGAGAAATTAGTAAGGCCTTGGGCTATTCCTGGTTTTGCCGGACTTGAACATAGAGTTGGTGGCCTTGAAAAAGAAAACGTGACTGGTAACGTTAGCTATGATCCCGAAAATCATCAAACCATGGTTAGGATCAGGCAGGAAAAAATTGATAAAATAGCTGATTATATTCCTGAACAGGAAATTGATAATGGGCCTGAAAAAGGAAAGGTGCTTGTTCTCGGCTGGGGAAGCACGTATGGGGCTATTAAATCTGCGGTAGTGGAGGTTCTTAATGAGGGTAACTTAGTATCGCATGTGCATCTTCGTTATGTTCGTCCTTTCCCGAGAAATCTTGGTCAAATTCTTCGAAATTTCGAACATATATTGATACCCGAACTTAATAATGGCCAATTAATTAAAATTATAAGAGATCAGTTTTTGGTGGATGCGAAAGGGTACCATAAGATAATGGGAATTCCTTTTACAAAGCATGAACTGATAGATGAGATAAAAAAGTTTTTGTAGTTGTAACCTTTAGTGTCTCCTCTCTCTTCCTAACGTCAATCCCAGTTTTATATTGAAGGTGATATAAGAATCATTGTTTTTAGGATTTCCACGAATGCCTCCAGGGTGTGCTGTTTTAGCCCCCGGTTTGTGCCTGTCATTAAGAAGCAGCGCTTGATTCAGTTGAATCCCCGATAAATAATTGGCAAAAACAGATGGGTCAACATATCTACCGCTTACGTAATCAAGATATTCGGTTTGTAAAAATCTGGTTACAATTTCTGCCCGAAGGTTAATTGTGGGCGATACGTCATTTCTGGCTCAAATTCCAAGCGGGAAGTTGAACTGGCTGAGTTTATAGTTCTTGACTTTTGGATATCCGGCAAATCCCTCACCCTCGGTATGAAGCGGTTGCAAATCAACATATTGCCCATTCAACTTTGCCTGCGGATTAAAATGAAAATAACAGATACGAGCAACATCATAGGGCGGTACTGAGGATGGGTGATGATCTTCATCATAATCGCCAAAAAATATAAAACGGGTGGAATTCGGCTACTAAGGCAAATTCTTCAATAGAACTTCGGAAACTAAGATTTCTAATATTGTGCTTTAAGTCCGTTGCCAGCAAGTATCAAAAGGAAAAAAAAGAAGATTCTGATTTTCATAAAGTCGATTAAGTTGTTTTGATGCAGGTTGCTATTTTGCTACAGGGGAATACAAAATAAACACAATTTCCCAATAATTTCATTTTGAATGTTTTTTATAATATTTACAAACGGTTTTTAAACCGCATATATTACATCTTGGATTTCTTGCCACACATACATAGCGTCCGTGTAATATAAGCCAATGATGCGCCCTATGAATTAAATAGACTGGAATATATTTAATCAACTGTTTTTCAGTGGCAAGAGCAGTAGTTGCATTGGAAGTTAATCCCAGGCGGGCGGCCACCCTAAAAACATGAGTGTCCACGGCCATATTTGGTTGTTGGTCAATTACCGACGTAATTACATTGGCAGTTTTACGACCTACACCGGGCAATTTTATTAAGTCTTCAACTGTCATAGGGATCTTACCTCCAAAATATTCCATTACCATTTTTGCCATCGCAATAAGATGTTTTGTTTTATTATTTGGGTAAGAGATACTTTTGATAAGAGGAAAAAGTTCTTCGGGCGTCGCCCTGCTTAGCGATGAAAGATCAGGAAATTTGGCAAAAATAGTGGGTGTGGTTTTGTTGACACGTTTATCAGTACATTGCGCTGACAAAATAACGGCAACGAGTAATTGATAGGGATCTTTATATTCCAGTTCAGTTTCGGCAGATGGAGCATGCAATAGGAAATAATCTATCACAAATGGGTACCGTTCTTTTTTTGTCATAAAAAAATCCCGCCTTGATGGGCAGGACTAAAATAGCTTTTTAAAATGATTTTAATGAGAATATAACTGACCGGCATTTTTTGAAGTGTGCTGTAATATTTTATTCACTGCTTCATCCCTTGGAGAAAGAGAAATCTCTTCGAGATTTTTCTGACCTGCTAGTATCTGTTCGTAGGATTCCTGCAAATCCCAATCCGCTTCTAACGCTGCTTTTATTGCTGCAGTCTTTTGTACAGACGTCTCATTATAGAGATACTGTACCAGATCTTCTGGTGTGAATTTAATCATGAAATTAAGGGCTTTAAAATAAATAATATCCAATCCAATTTATAAAACGCGATTATGTTAGAAATATTGTGTCCTATCTAATTGAAGATGAATCGGAACTGATGATAAAGAGATCTTCATCGTCTCTTTTCATCATATACTTCTCTCTTGCATATTTTTCAAGAGTTTCAGGATTCGTTTTCAGCTGGCTAAGCTCTTGTTTTGTGTCATCAATTTGCTTATCCATTACTTTTTCACTTTCCTGCAGTTTTTTCAATTCGCGAATCCGCTTCAACTGTAAGGCAAAATCATTTCTGTCAAAGAACAGCATCCATAAGGCAAAAGCTGTGCCAGTTACCAGGTATTTATTGGTGAAGAAATTGCGAATCTTTTGCATTTTTTTGATTTGTAAGGACATATAAGAGTACCCTCAATCACTTCTTCCACTGATATTTTCGGAATTTACTTACCAAATTTAATTTTTCCTTTTGGAAAAACAGCGCTGTCTCCCAATATTTCTTCTATTCTTAGCAATTGATTATACTTTGCGATACGGTCAGTACGGCTTGCAGAACCCGTTTTTATCTGTCCGCAATTTAAAGCCACTGCCAGGTCCGCGATAGTCGTATCCTCTGTTTCACCGCTCCGATGGCTCATTATAGTATTGTAGCCATTATTTTGTGCAAGAGAAACTGCATTTATGGTTTCCGTTAGTGTACCTATCTGGTTTACTTTCACAAGAAGTCCATTGGCTGTACTATCGTCGATACCCTTCTGAAGTCTTTTTACGTTTGTGACGAAAAGATCATCTCCCACCAATTGAATTTTTTTACCCATCTTGTCAGTCATTAGTTTCCAGCCGTCCCAATCATCTTCAGCCATGCCATCTTCTATAGAAATAATGGGATATTGTTTAACCCAACTTTCCCAATACTCAACCATTTTTTCGCTGCTTAATTTTTTACCGTCACTCTTATGAAAATGGTACACTTTTTCTTTTACATCGTACATTTCGCTAACCGCAGGATCCATGGCGATTGAAACCTGCATACCGGCTTTGTAACCCGCTTTATCTATCGCTGTCAGCACGGTTTCAATGGCTTCTTCGTTACTTTGAATATTTGGAGCGAAGCCGCCTTCGTCACCAACATTTGTGCTATAGCCGTTCTTTTTCAATACAGCTTTTAATGCGTGAAAAATTTCGACACCCCACCGCAGTGCTTCACTAAAAGATGATGCACCAATAGGCATTACCATAAATTCCTGGAAATCTATTTTATTATCAGCATGAGCGCCACCATTTAATATATTCATCATCGGAATAGGGAGAATCTTGGCGTTAGTGCCACCCACATACCTGTAAAGCGGAAGATTTGCCTCTAACGCCGCCGCCTTTGCAACTGCAAGGCTGACCGCCAGGATTGCGTTGGCGCCAAGAGAACTTTTATTTTCAGTTCCGTCAAGCGCAAGCATGGCGCTATCAATACCTGTTTGGTCGGCAACATCCCAACCTGTAAGTTTATCCGCAATTAGTGTATTTACATTTTCTACAGCTTTAAGGACTCCCTTACCGCCATAAACTTTTTTATCTTCATCACGTAATTCAGCGGCTTCGTGTATTCCTGTACTTGCTCCGGAAGGAACTGCTGCTCTTCCCAAAAATTCGGTTTCAGTAAGTACATCTACTTCTACTGTTGGGTTTCCGCGGCTGTCAAGTATTTGCCGAGCGTGTATGTTTGCAATGTAGCTCATAATTTTTTTTGATTAATTGTTTTGAATATTGCCTGTTAAATTTCTAAATACTTCTTCAAGACTTTTTACTTCGCTTTGTAATGAAAGAATATTTAAATTTTTTTCCAGGCTGAGTTTAAGAATTTGTCTTTTTATATTTTCAGGATCTGAAGTTTGAATTTTATAAAGAAAGGAATTCTCTTCGTCAATTTTTTGAACGCCGTCTAACTTAAATAGTTCCTGAGGATCAACTGGTGCGGAAAACTGAACCATTACAATATGGTAAGCGTTATTTGCTACCTGAAGGTTGGATAGAGTATCGTCAGCAACAATGCTCCCTTTATTAATTATTACTACTCTGTCGCAGATGCTCTGTACTTCCTGGAGAATGTGTGATGAAAATAGTACGGTCTTATCCTTACCAAGATTTTTAATCACCTGCCTTATTTCCACTATTTGGTTTGGATCTAATCCGCTCGTTGGCTCATCCAAAATAAGCACACCCGGATTATGAATTAATGCAGCGGCTAAACCTACTCTTTGTTTATATCCTTTGCTTAATTGGCCGGTCTTCTTATTACTTTCGATTCTTAATCCGGTTACATCTATTACTTCTTCTATCCTTTTTTTTCGATTTATTTTTATCTGATGTATTTCGGCAATGAAATTTAGATATTCACGAACGTACATTTCATGATATAAAGGATTGCCTTCCGGCAAGTAACCAATTTGTTTTTTGGCTTCCAGAGAATTTGTATTTACATCAATACCGTTTACCATAACATTTCCTGAATCGGCCTTTACATAACCTGTTACAATTTTCATTGTCGTGGATTTGCCTGCGCCATTTGGACCTAAAAATCCAACAATTTCATTATTTGCCGCGGTAAAGGAAACGTTGTCAATTGCTTTTTGATCGCCATAATTTTTCGTAAGATTGGAAATAGTAATTGACATGTGGACGAGTAACAGGAAAAAGAATTTTTTTTAAAAATCGCGTAAAAATACAATAAGTATTCTTTTTAAAAACTGTGCGGAGGAAAATTTGATATTAATTTCCTACCTATGTTTCTTTCTTGGCGGCCTGTTTCTTGTATTGCTGGAACCTTGAGTATTTTGATTATTGTTTGGCGAATTTCTTTGTTGTTGCTTATTGGGTTGATTCTGCCTTCTATTGTTGTTATTGTTATTATCTCTTCGCTTACGGCTATTTTTTTCCAGAGACTTTAAGCTTATATGCCCAACCACATCTACAAATGCAGGTTCGGCCTCTTTTAATTTACCGCTTATAATTTCTACTGTTTCTAAGGCTTCTGGCTTTATGCCCTGCCTGTTTTGATCTTTTATTTTTTTCACACTTTCAATGGAAAGGGGGTAATGTCTTGTGCTATCAGGCATTGAATACCACATCAGGTTTCTAAAAATGTCTTTCTTAATCAAAAAAGCCCGGCCTTTAGCAACCTCAATTACTTCGGCATCATCAGGAAAATGTTGCAAGGCATCGAGATAAGTATCCAACTCGTAATTGAGACAACATTTAAGTCTTCCACATTGGCCGCTCAATTTGGTTTGATTAATGCTGAGATTTTGATACCGCGCTGCATTTGTATTTACACTCTTAAAATCGGTAAGCCAGGTGCTGCAACACAGTTCTCGTCCGCAACTACCAATGCCACCCACTTTGCCGGCCTCTTGTCGTGCACCTATCTGCTTCATTTCCACTTTCACTTTAAATTCAGATGCGTAAATCTTAATGAGTTCGCGAAAATCTACCCGGTCATCGGCGATATAGAAAAAGGTCGCTTTCCTGCCATCAGCCTGAATTTCAACTTCAGCCATTTTGAGATCAACTTTTAACTGTCTCGCTATTGCCCTGCTTCGAATTAATACCTGGTGTTCGCGGGCCTTCGTCTCCTTCCATTTGTGAATATCGCTTTCTGTCGCAATCCGTAATATTTTTTTGAATTCAGAAGTATCTTCTTTTAACCCATGTTTTTTTAGCTGAAGACGAACCAATTCTCCAGTAAGACTCACCGTGCCAACATCAAAACCACTTATTCCTTCTACCGAGATCACATCGCCTTTTTCAAAAATCTGCAAAGAGTTATTTCTAAAGTAATCTTTCCTGCTACCCTGGTTGAACGAAACTTCAACAATTCGGCAACTGCTCTCCGGGTCACTGAAGGGCAGATTTGCCAACCAGTCATGAACATTCATGCGATTACATCCTCCGGTACTGCATCCTCCGTTACTTTTGCACCCATTAGGGCTACCCGTACTACAACTAATGCAACTCATATTGATCGCGTCATAAAAAATGTGATTAATAAATAACGGAAAATGTACAGATATACAGACGAAGATTATAGTCCGGGCAATATTAAATTCTTACCTACAATTTACTTCCCTTACGCAAAACACTTTAGCTAATTGTCAACTATGATAATGTGGTTTCAAAATTAATAACAACCGAAAATGCGTATAACTAAAAAGTTGATTCTAATTATAATCAATTAAAACATCTGCAAAATTTCCATTTCCTCAATCCATCAAAATTAATGAATTATCCTTAATAATATGGTAGAGCCTTATTGAAAGGGCATGGAACAACATTTTGGCATGAGCATTTCTTTCTATATAAAAAATTGCTTTGTCCAATTCATTTATAATAGCTTCCTCTGCCTCAATGCTACACATCTTATTTAGCCTTAAGGCAAAATCAATTTCATTCGGAGGCATCTGCAAATCGTTATCATTAGTGTCGGGAGAATAAAGAAAGCGAAGCCTCAATGCCTGTCCAAGTAAATGGATAAAATATTTTATAAACTGTTTTTGCTTTTCCCGCCCCATTTGGCTGATTTCATCAATCCATTTAAGTTGGGCCGATGTGTTATTTTTCAAGGTTACATTGAGCCATTCTCTTAAAAGGGTTTCCCAGTTTTGTTCTGCATTCTGCAACATTTGTAATGCCTCGCGATAATTTCCTTCGCTTACCGCAGCAACTTGTGATGCACGCTGAGGTGTAACGTCTGCACGTTGTATCAAGGCTTCTTCAACCTCAGTATTAGTAAGCGACGGTATTTTTATTAATTGCGTTCTGGATAAAATGGTAGGCAAAATTGAACTTTCGTCCTGGGCTACAAAAATAAAAAGCGTATCGGGTGGAGGCTCCTCAATCAGTTTGAGAAGTTTATTTCCGGAATGACCCAAAAACTCGGGCATCCACATTATTAGAATTTTATAAGTGCTCTCGAAAGATTTTAGACTGAGTTTATGATTTATCTGGTTACATTCTTCGGCGGTTATATTTCCCTGCTTATTTTCCGCACCCAAAAACTGAAGCCAGTCATAAACATTTCCATATGGAGCCGAGGTAATAAATTCGCGCCAGTCAGCCATATAGTCGTCACTTACCGGTGGAGTTCCCGATTTTTTTGGAATTACCGGAAACGAAAAATGTATATCAGGATGAATAAATTGCTGTGCTTTAATACATGAGGGGCAATGGCCACACGAATCTAAAAGATCAATATTTTTTGACGCTGCTTCACTATCGTCATCGCCAAATAAACCTGCTTGTGGAGTTTTTTTTTTTTTCGCAGAAGTGCAGACTATATATTGCGCAAATGCCAGGGCTATAGCAAGATTGCCGCTACCCTCTTTTCCCAGAAATAGTAATGCATGGCTGAGCCTGTTTTGTTGAACGAGATCTATTAAATGTTTTTTAATAGCCCGCTGGCCAATTACATTTTCAAACTGCACTATTGTTTTATTAATAAGAATAAAAAAATCTAGAAAAGAAAGGGAGATAAAAATAAAACCTCCAAAATTTATTTTAAATATTTCACGATTTCATCGCTCATTGGGGCAACATTACTATCGAATTTTGCGATTAAATTTCCATTTTCGTCCAATAAAAATTTATTGAAATTCCATGTAATGGTGGCATCCAAAACACCATTTTCAGATTTATGCGTAAGCCACTTATATATAGGTGCCATGTCATCACCTTTTACAGAAATTTTTGCGGCCATTGGAAAAGTAACGCCATAGTTTTTGGTGCAAAAGGCTTTTATTTCATCGTTGCTGCCAGGTTCCTGGCTATTGAAATTGTTTGCCGGAAAGCCTACAACTACCAGCTTATCCTTATATTTTTCATATAACTTTTCAAGGTATTCATACTGAGGTGTAAAACCACATTTAGAAGCAGTATTTACAATTAATATCTTCTTTCCCTTAAATTGGGCAAAGTCAATAGTGTCGCCACTTAGTCCCTCAACTTTAAATTGATAAATAGACGATTTTACGATGGGCGTATGTTTAGGTGGAATGATAAAAGATATGAGTATTAATGATGCGAAGGCGATTAATATTTGTTTCATTTAATTTTTTTGCAAAGATACAATTTAACAGGATTGGAATCAGTCTGTAAAAAATAACTATAGATTTATATTTTACTCGTATTGCTATTTCTTCAAAGAAATTAGTATTCATAGCAGCCAATATCAGGCTTGGTATCTCTTAATTTATCGTCAAGATCGCGGGGAAATATTGTTATAACACCCGCGTCAATGGCAGGAGAATTATTTTTTAAATGAAAATCATATTTATTGTGCGATACATCAATGCTATCAAATTGTGGATCCATATTTTTGATTGATTGAGAATCAAAAATGCCGTTGGCAATATCGTTTTTAGCCTTGTAAAGAACGTGATCAAAATTCACAGGAAAAGGATTACTGGTTTGTATATTGATAGCAATTTCATCATCTACATTTCCATTATCTCCCCAAAAAATACAGTTTTGAAAAAATGCCTTAAGAGGTTGTGTTAATATAACACCATTTTGCATGGCCGCATTTGACGCTTGTAAAACCGGGGTTTGATGTGTGATGTAAAAATTATTGTAAGATGTAACCGTGCAATTAATAAAGCGGTAGTCACCGCCGAGTTCGAGTAATATATTACTGCCGCAATTACTTATGAGGCAATTATCAGCATAAATATTCGTATTTATGCCCAACACACCCACATTGTAAATGTTATCAATAACGCACTGAGATAACGTTACTTTAGGATTTGCATCCATCGAAAGATCCTGTGCAATTACTCCCTGGTATGCATTCTTGATGAAGGTGTGTGTTAAACGATTGTCTTTACTGCTGCTGCTAAAAAAAATCCCGGGCCATCCTGCCGGTAAATCTTTATAATCAGGATCAAGCCTATCGCTGCTAAAAACAACACTATCTTGTTTAGCACCATTTACAATTAAAGTACCATTAACTAAAAAGGGCGCATTAGCATGCAGGTATACTCTTGTGCCTTGTTGAATAGTTAGTGTTGCAGTAGAGTCAATTAGAACGCCGCCGAGAATTACATAAGGTAAGTTTTTGTTCCAGCTTATGTTTTCCTTTATCGTTACGCTTTTTAAAAATATTGCGTTTTGCCCATAGGCTTGCAACTGAACGAACCGTTGATTGCCGTTATAGCTTATTAAAATGCTATCCTGTATTAGAAATGGAAGATTGGCAGCAGTTGGATCTACATTCACTTGTACAAAAACGTAAATGCTGTCGTTAGCATTTATCTCGATATTGTCAACCTCAGCAGCAGAGGTTCCATCAACATTTATTTTAAATGCCGAAGTTGTTCCTCCTGATAATTTTACCTGGGATAGACGCAGTTTCTGATTGTTATTATTAAAAATTTTAAAACTCTGTGTAACAGAGCCTGTCGAGGTAAAAACTGTATCGTATCTTAATGTGTCTACGCTGGTTGATACATTCGCCTGGGGGCTTGTAATAAAAGAATCTTTCCTGCAGGAAAATGCTAAAATAGCAGCCACACAAAAAAAGGATACATATTTTACAAAAGTCATCTATCAAAAATATGTTTAATTATATAACGGTTTATTTTTTTGAAATTGCCAATGAGGCAACACTTAATTTAATTCCTTCTATTTTTAAAATTTCCCTACCGCAAGCTTCAATGGTTGCTCCTGTCGTTATAACATCATCAACTAATAAAATATGTTTGCCTTTCAATAAGGCAGGTTCAATCACTGAAAAACTTTTTTCAACGTTTTCCCATCTTTGAATTCTACCTTTTTTAGTTTGGGTCTCAGTGTGAAGTATTCTCACTACGTTTTTTGTTATTATAGGGATGTTCATTACTTCATTTATGCCTGAACAAAGTATTGAAGATTGATTGAATCCTCGTTTAAATTCCTTCGCGGTAAACAACGGTAAAGGAATTAGATAATCAATATTTGAAAAGCGATTACTGCTGAGCATGTTTTTTCCCATTATTTTTCCGAGATATAATCCCAGTTTTTTGTTACCCCGGTATTTAAATTCGTGAATGCAATTTTGGATAATGGAATCCTTGGAAAAATAAAATTCGCTCATCCCTGAGGTAACCGCGACACGTCCCCAAAAAATTTTTTCAACCGGGTTACCCGCATGTAAGGCAAATCCTGTATGTGGCAAATCGTTGATACAATCAAGACACAAAAAATTTTCTATTTCTATAATATCACTTCCACAGCCAATGCAGTTGTGCGGATAAAAAAAGTGAACCAATGGAGACAATATTGCTGTGGTAAGTTTCATTTCTTAAAATACTAAAACAGGTATTGATATAATTCTTCCACTTTTCCTAGCGGCACTATTTCAATGCCATGCCTTCCGGCCGGCTGGCCAAATTTGCTTTTCCCAAGCCCCTTGGTATTATACTTACTCACAATTATCTTTTCAAAACCAAGTTTTTCAGCTTCTGCAATTCTCTGCTCAATACGGTTAACTGCCCTTATTTCGCCACTAAGCCCAACTTCCCCTGCAAAGCAAATATGTAATGGCAGGGCAACATCTTCATAAGAAGAAAGTAATGAACTTAATACCGCAAGGTCAATAGAAGGGTCTTCAACTTTTAAGCCACCTGCAATATTTATAAAAACATCTTTTACGCCAAAATGAAATCCCCCTCTTTTTTCAAGTACGGCTAACAACAGTTGCAGTCTTCTCAGATCAAATCCGGTGTTGGTTCTTTGGGGTGTGCCATATACGCTTTGCGTTACTAATGCCTGCACTTCTATTAACAGCGGCCTTATTCCTTCCATAGTTGCCGCTATTGCAACGCCGCTAAGTTGTTCCTCTTTTTGAGTTATTAATATTTCAGATGGATTACTTACTTGTCTCATGCCTTCACCAGTCATCTCATAAATGCCGAGTTCCGATGACGACCCAAAACGATTTTTGAGTGTGCGTAGAATTCGGTAAGCATAATTGCGATCGCCTTCAAACTGCAAAACAGTATCAACCATGTGCTCAAGAATTTTAGGTCCTGCAATACTTCCATCCTTCGTTATGTGTCCTATTAAAAAAACGGGCGTATTAGTTTCTTTTGCAAAACGCTGAAACTCGGCTGCACTTTCTCTTATCTGCGAAACACTTCCCGGAGCAGACTCTACGTAAGGCGATTGCAGGGTTTGGATCGAATCTACAATTACCAGTTTTGGCTTTAGTTTTTTAATTTCCTGGAAAATCGTTTGTGTGTTAGTTTCAGTAAGAAGGAAGAAACTTTCATTTTCAATTTTCAATCGATCGGCTCGCATTTTTATTTGCTGCTCACTCTCTTCACCGCTTATATATAATGTAATAATATTTTGTAATTGTAAAGCGGCTTGTAAAAACAATGTTGATTTACCTATACCTGGTTCACCGGCCACTAACACTATACTTCCTGTAACTATTCCTCCACCAAGTACGCGATTCAATTCTGCATCTGCAGTTAGAATTCTTTTTTCTTCACCACTCGACACATCCTGGAGAGATATTGTTTTAACTCCGTTGCTAAGTCCAGAAAATTCTTTCCATTCCGTTTGCTTTTTGTCAGTGCCTCTTACAATAACTTCTTCAACAAAAGTATTCCATTGCTCACATGACGGACATTTGCCTAACCACTTAGCACTTTCCTGCCCGCAATTGCTACAGAAAAATGCTGTCTTTGTTTTACTCATTCAATAATTTAATGAGCAATGAAATTAAGCAAACATTGTGACAGGAAATAAAATGGGCATACGAGGTAAGCAATTATTGAAGTACAATTTAATTAGTAAGTTTTCTTAAAGAAAAGTAAAAGAGCTGGTACTACTACCAGCTCTTTGTACTTACTAACCCATTAAATTCTATTGCTAAATTACAAATTGCAGCCACATAAACAAATTAATTTTAGGTGATGTTAATAAATTCCAATGAGACATTCATTTTAGCGAAAATCATGGCGATCGCATTTATATATTGATTATCAATACCTTAATTAGGAGTGATATTTTTTCTGCTATATTATTAAAAAATTTCCACTTGAATATTTGGTTTATATTATAAACTACTTTATTATTGTGATAAATTTATGAAAATGTTTAGGTATTTACTTTTGTCATTATTTATAATAAGTTTTAAGGCAACCGCACAGGTAAGAATTTCAGGAAAAATTACCGATAATCATAATAAATCCCTAGCAGGAATTAGCATTAGTATTCAAAATTCATATGATGGAGCTACGTCAGATTCATCAGGAAAATATTCGTTTACAACTTCTGAAAAAGGTGCGCAGCTTTTGCAGGTAAGCGCAACCGGGTATAAACCATTTGACCAAACAATTAATATTAACGGAGCACCCTTGAATATTAATATATCCCTCAAAGAGGAGATAACCGAATTAAAAGCCGTTGTAATAACTGCCGGCACTTTTGAAGCAAGTGATCAAAAAAGAGCAAGTGCTTTAAGTCCGATCGATATCGTAACAACTGCAAGCGCTAATGGTGATATTACGAATGCCATAAAAACCTTACCCGGAACGCAACAGGTTGGTGAAAGTGAAGGTTTATTTGTGAGAGGCGGCACTGCGAACGAAACAAAAATATTTATTGACGGAACTTTAGTTAATAAATTTTTCTACAGCAGTGAACCCGATCTGGCAACCCGAGGAAGATTTAATCCATTTTTATTTAAGGGAACTATTTTCAGTTCGGGTGGTTATTCCGCTTTGTATGGACAGGCACTCTCTTCTGTGCTTTTACTCGAGTCAATAGATCTGCCGGAAAAGACTTCGGCTGATTTCGGAATTTCTTATCTCGCCGCAAATGCGGGCATTCAAAAACTTTCGAAAGATAAAAAATTTTCATGGGGTGTTACCTACGCTTACACTAACCTGGCTCTTGTCTATAATTTCATCAAACAAAAGTTCGATTATTTCAGGGTTCCTGTATTGCACGAAGGTGATGCTAATTTTAGAATTAAAACTTCCGCAACAGGTATGCTCAAATATTTTGGTTCGTTCAGTACGACCAATGTTGGTTTCAGAAACCAGGATGTAGATTCATTAGTTATGAAAGATGCTTTTGGCCTTAAGAATTTATATACATATCACAATTTGTCATGGAAAGAAAAAATTGGTAATGGCTGGAAATTAAATACCGGTGTTTCCTACAGTTTTAATCATGATAAAATTAATGATGAATTTCAGAATGCAAGCAATGAAAAGCAAAGCGTTTTAAATGATTCTTTATATGCGTATAAAAATTTTAATCTTGAAAATAAAGGACAATATGCCAACGCAAAAATTGTTTTTGAAAAGAGACTATTTAACCTGAGCGCCGTAAGATTTGGCTCCGAATATAATTACAGCAATGAAGAGACAATTTATACACGTTACGAGGGAACGAAATATCCTCAAACCGTGAAGGAAAATATATTTGCAGGTTTTGCTGAAACGGATGTTTATTTAACCAATGATATTGCAGCGAAATTTGGTGTAAGAACAGAACATTCTCAATTGCTCAATAAATGGAATGTTGCCCCAAGAGCCTCTTTGGCCTATAAATTTCAGGATAATAGCCAGTTCTCTGTAGCATATGGAATTTTTTATGAGAATCCTGAAAGAAAATATCTTCCTTCGATTAATCAATTGCATTTTTCGCGAGCAACTCACTATATAGCTCAGTACCAAAAAATTTCTAATGATCGCACTTTCCGTACCGAAATATTTTATAAGAAATATATAGATTTGTTTAAAACCGGGCTTGGCAGTAACGGTACATTCGCAGCGATTAATAACAATGGCTTTGGTGACGCAAAAGGGATTGAATTCTTCTGGAGAGATAAAAAAACTATACGGAATGTAGACTACTGGATTTCTTATTCTTACTTAGACACCAAGCGTGATTTTCTTAATTACCCATTTTCAATAGAACCTTCGTTTGCTACCAAACACACCGCATCGTTGGTGGTTAAAAAATTTGTAACGAAACTGAAAACACAATTCAATGCTTCGTATTCATATGCAACCGGCAGACCTTACTACAATATCAATTATGATTACAGAACCAGTAAGTATACAATCTACGACCAGGGACATACCAAGGATTATAATGATTTAAGCTTAAGCGTAAATTATTTGCCAAGTGTGGGAAAAGTGAAAGCCAAAAGCTTTACAGTTTTCGTTTTATCACTCACTAACGTATTAGGCGCTAATAAGATTTACACGTATAATTATTCCGCCAATAATCAGAACAAGGTAGCAGTAACGCCTCCTTCAAAAAGGTTTTTGTATCTGGGATGCTTTATAAGCCTGGGAATAGACAGATCACAGGATGAAATAAATAATCATTTATAACAAATAGAATCAATAATAATAATTAAAGCAACAACTAAAACAATCAACAATGAAAAAACTTCTTTTATTCACTGCAATCATCTGTTTTGCAACCGAAAGCTTTGCTCAAAGTGACAAATATATTAATGCTATGATAGCTAATATAGTGCAGTTAGATTCTGTTATGGCGAAAGGAAATGCTGTTGAACTAGCCAACAATTTTGAAAGAATTGGTAATGCTGAAAAAACACAATGGCTTCCTTTCTATTATGCGGGGTATTGCACCGTTATGAATGCTTACAATGAAAAGGATGTGGCTAAAAAAGATGCTATTGCCGATAAAGCGCAACAATTTATCAACAAAGCAGATTCTATTTTAGGTAAGGAAAATTCAGAAACCGATGTCATTAAAAGCATGATTGCAACAGTGCATATGACGGTGGATCCACAAAGCCGGTACATGACCTATGGTCCGCAAATAACTGGATACCTGGAGAAAGCAAAGAGCCTGGACACGAGCAATCCGCGGCCTGTGTTGGTTCAGGCAGAAAACACATTTTATACACCTGAGCAATTTGGTGGCGGCAAAGATGCGGCCAAATCACTTTTTGACCAGGCAAAAACCTTAGATGATAGTTTCAAGCCGGAAACCGAAATTTCTCCTAATTGGGGTAAAAATGCTATTAACTATTTTCTTTCTCAATATAAATAATTAATTCATGAATGAAGAAACACCAATGACAGAGAAGGAAAGCATGGAATTGATCACATCAATGATTAATAAAGCAAAGAATAATTTCAGTGAAAGAGGATTACTATATATCGTTTGGGGATGGGTGATCTTATTTTGTTGTGCCGTAAACTTTGGAGGAATATTTTTTTTTAATTATTCAAAATCCTACCTGGTATGGATTGTTGTTGACGTGGTGCTTATTTTTCAAATAATTTATTTGAGAAGGAAAAAGAAATTCGGGGGAACAAAAACATACACCAGTGAGATAAATTCATTTGTTTGGATTGTATTTTTTATCTGCATGGTATTAATGGTTTTCATCTGTATTGCTTTTAAAAAATATGAAATGATTAACCCCATGGTATTGATGTTATATGGAATGCCAACCTTCTTATCAGGTATAATTATGAAGTTTAAGCCATTGGTAATTGGCGCAATCTGCTGCTGGCTTCTTGCACTCATATCACCCTTTATCAATATTGAATACCAGATTTTGTTAATTGCAGCTGCTATTATCGCCGCATGGCTTATTCCCGGGTATCTTCTAAAACAAAAATTTAAAAAAGAAAATTAATATGGAAGAAAAAATACTTTCGGAGCGGGAAAGCCTTCAGTTAATTACAAAAATGATCAACCAGGCAAAAAACAACTATTATGAAAGTGGCCTTGGGTCCTTATTATGGGGGTTTACTAACTTGATCTGTTTTGTATTAGTTTATCTCGAAGAAACCGTTAGTTGGTTTCGACTCCCATTCAATCCTTTTTATTTAATGCTCATTACTTTTGTTTTGCAGATTTATTTTGACAGGAGAGAAAAAGAATACAAGCAGGTGACTACTCTTAAGCAGGAGACCTGCCAATATGTTTGGCTGACTTTTGGCCTAAGTGTTTTAATATTAACCATCGCAGGGGGCTTTGCTGATATCGGCTATATTGTGTTACCATTGCTTTTATTATTATTTGGAATACCTACAATGATGACCGGATTAATTAATAAATTTCCCCCGTTTATTGTTGGGGGAATTTCCTGTTGGATTTTTTGCATTGTCGCATTTTTTTACAAGAGTAATTTTACCTATCTGCTTGTTGCTGCGGGAGCGGGATTGGCGTGGATTATACCGGGATTTATTTTAAGAGCTCGTTTTTACAAGAACATCGCAAAAAGCAAATATGGAGTTTAAAGAACTTGATCCCATATTACATTCTCAACTACGCCTTGCCGTTATGTCGCTTCTTATAAGTGTAAAAGAAGCGGAGTTTACTTTTTTAAAAGAGAAGACAAATGCAACTGCAGGCAACTTAAGTGTCCAGATAAATAAGCTAAAAGATGCGGGCTACATTGATATCATAAAACAGTTCAATAATAATTATCCGCAAACGATTTGTAAAATTAATAGTAAAGGAATTACCGCATTCGAGAATTATGTGAAGGCGTTACAAAGTTATATGACTCTTTAATATGAAATTTATTATTGTTTTATAATTTTTTTCGTAGACGTTTCCGTTCCCGAAATAAATTGAATAAAATAATTCCCGGAAGGCAACTTAGATAATCCGTCAATAGAAATATTGTTAGGGCCTGCGCTTAATTGAATATTTCTGGAAATCACTGTACTTCCTTCTGAATTAATTACTCTGCTAACGATCTTCTCATTTTTATCCCATTCTGTATTTATATTTAAATAAGCAGAAAAAGGATTTGGTGAAACGATAATTTGCATTTTATTATTTTTTAGATTTATCGATAAAACTTTTGAAAAAGAACTTTTGCCATCAAGATCGATTTGTTCAAGTCTATAATAAACAACAGAACCCAAAGCATACGAAACATCATCTAAAAATGAATAGGAATGCAGCAATGATGTGGTGCCACTTCCGGTTACGCTTCCAATTTCATTAAAAATATTTCCATCAAAGCTTCTTTCGACGATATATTTATTACAATTGATTTCCATAGAAGTGCTCCAGTCGAGTTTTACTTTTTGATCTTTTAAAAGAGTGGCGTTAAACGAAACCATCGTTACCGGCAAAGGTCCATTGTCAGGCCCATTATTCGGACTGATGATTGCTGTTCCGTCATCGACGAAAGATACATTAGCATCAGATTGAGCCATTATTCTAGCGATGTTCAATATTGATGGAACATGCTTTCCAGCTCCGGGGTCATTAACCGTAACTTTAAATTGAACTTTATAAGTTTCGTTTGGACCTAAAGTGCCGCCACTAGTACTTGTGGCTCCTGTTCCTATTCTAAAGCGAATTGTTCTGTATAGCCCATTCGAAATGTATTCGGCCATGTCATCGCCGGCAATATCAGATTGAATTCCCGGGATAACTCCGGGAGCGCTGATTATCTGTAAAGAGTTTGGGAGATAGGTTACTGTTGAAGGTAAAGTATCAGCAATTACTACTGAATTTGCATTACCAGGTCCGTTATTTCCGCCCGTAAGTGTATAGGTTAATATTTCATTTATGTCTGCAAAATGATTATTATTGGCATCGCTCACAGCATTATCAAGGCTAATGGTTGGGTCTTTCATTTTAATTGTAAAAGTAAAAAGCCCCGGAAAGTATTTATCGGCGGTAGTTCCAAATTCCAATGTTACTGAGCTCGCATTTGGTAAAATGCCATAACCGCTTCCTACGTCAAACTGATCAATATCCACACCCATCTGGTTGGTATAATTTGGAAACTTGGATGTAACGTTAACACCATTGTCAGTAATCGTGCCATTCCAGACGTTATCGGGTTGATTGGTTGCGTTGGAAAAAAGATTTGAATTTATTTTCAGATAATCGCCATTAAGATTTGCATCGCCTTCCCATGCCAACACTCCCATTTTTGCGTCGCCTGCTTCGAGTATGCCTGACGGTACATTTAACCCAGATAAAGTAACCGTTGTGACCAGGGGATTTCCATTATTGTATACCTGTTGGAATCCATCAAATATTCTTATGCTGCTGTAGTTCAACGAATCATTTTCATACACAACTACAATACACCAGCCTCCATTATTTCCTCCATTGTCAATTGCACCGGTACTTAGCGGCGCATTACCTACCTCGTAAGTTCCGGCTCCAAAGTTTTTAACCAGATCAGTAATATCAGCATACGCCTGGTATTGGCTATAACCAGAAACAATCGTTATTTTATCAATTCCCTGCGCCATAACATTTGAATAAGCTCCCGATATCCCTTTTCTTATTTTGATAATTTGATTTGAATCAGCAGTCAAATCAAAATCTGCATTTCTTACCCGACCACCCCAATACAAACGTGCCAGTTTAATTACATTATTTCCACCTGGCAAAATCAAATCGGCAGAAGAAGAATTGACCGTAACACTTCCAAATCCGCTATTGCCGTCAATGTCAATATTTTTCATGTTTTCATTATCGTTGCCATATATACTATTTCCGTTAACGCTGTTATCATTCATTTTCAAAGTGTTTACGGTGTCTTTATTAATAACCTGCAGCAATGTATTTCCAAATATGGCAGTTCCTCCTTTTATATTGTCAGAATATATAAGACCGTAAGGCCTGGCCTGGCCGACTGAAATAAAGCAGCTCAATTCAAAAAATAAATAGAGAATGCCAAAAATTCTTATTTGTTTTTTGTGCTTTATTTTATTAAGAAATGATATATCCATTTATTCGGAGTCTGGTTAAAGACGAAATAAAATTTACATTGATCGTTACGTTTCAGAGAATATGGGTTTACAAAAGCAGGGAAAATCTTAGGGTTGGAATGTTATCAATGCGATTAAATTACTTTGTATTGATTCCATAAAATTTCTTTTCATATAAGGCAGAATAATTTAGTCGTTCCCCCGCCTGGGATAAACTACATTGAAAAATAAAACAAAACCCGCCCGGTTTATTAATGAACCTACAATTATTTTTTTTAGAATTTGTTTGAAACTATTTCTTTCACTAAGTGCAATTGCTATCGACCCTGTTGTGAATGTCCTGTTTATTGCCCTGGTTAAATGAAATCCATCGGTTAAACAAACTGTTACCGATTTAGCGCCAAAAAATGCCGGTCTTAAATCACCTTTATCGTAATTTCTGTATTTATTTTTCCAGGAGGTTTGAAAATCCCAAAATTTATTGCCCATTCCAAGGTAATGATGAACAACGGACTGGTTAACGCCATCTGCACTCCCCGCAAGGAACTGGCAGGCATACATAGCAATATCTTTTTTTGACTGCGTTTTCTTAAAATCGTTGGTTTGAGAGATACAGCAATAAGGAAATGCAAGCGCAAGAAGCAAAACAATTTTAAGTTTCATGAATTACTACATTTATTTTTAATCAATTGAGGCCCCTGGCTTTTAATTTGGTCAACTGTTTTGCCATCATTCAGTACGATTGATGTATCCAGATAGTTTAAAAAAATAACGGTAAAGGAGAATTGGGAATGGTATAATCAACCATTATAAATGCAAAAAAATGTAAGCATTTGAATTTCTAAGGATAATAAAGGAGCAGGGAGGGTTATTTGTCTTGGGGTAATTCTTAAGAGCTGGTAGTGCAAAATTAGAAATGATTCTGGTAAATCAAAGCATTTCCCCTAAAACTTTATCCCGGAAAGAACTTAACATCGCTTCTTTTGTTGTTCTATATCTTTATAGCAGACATGACGACATTAATAGAAGTAAAAAATCTTACAAAAAAATTTAAGGACATCATCGCTGTCGAGGACCTTTCGTTTACCGTTAATGAAGGCGATGTGTATGGTTTTTTAGGGCAGAATGGCGCCGGAAAATCAACGACCATGCGGATGTTGCTTACACTTATTAAACCAACTTCGGGAAATATTACTGTCTTTAACAGGGACTTATTTACTAATAGGGAAGATATATTAAGAAAAACGGGCGCCATTATAGAAAAGCCTGACCTATATAATTATTTAACTGCATACGAAAATGTCTCTTTCCTCGCAAAGCTTTCAGGAAGAATCATTTCAAGAGACGTTGCGCTGGAATTTCTTAAGATGGTAGGATTAGCTGAAAGAGCTTACAGTAAAGTAAAAACATTTTCACAAGGCATGAAACAGCGTTTAGGCATCGCCGTAGCTCTTGTTCATGACCCATCGTTAATTATTCTTGATGAACCTACAAACGGGCTGGACCCACAGGGGATAGCCGATACCAGAGAACTCATAAAAAATCTAAGTTACGGGCACGGGAAAACGGTAGTAGTTTCATCTCATCTTCTTTCGGAAATTGAATTGATGGCCAACCGTATTCTTATAATTCATAAAGGGAAAAAAATTGTGGAAGGCGCTTCGAAAGACTTACTCGATCCTGCAAAATCAATTGTTGAAATTAATACAACTGATGATGTTTCAACATTGAAAATTTTGGAAGGCAGTGACTGGCGTACTCATATTAAAACATCCGTTCCGGGGAAAATAATACTGCAACTTGACAAAACCCTGGTACCTCTTTTAATAAACCATCTTGTACAAAATAATGTTGGTATTCTTTCCGTTGAGCCACGGCATTCATTGGAAGATTATTTCCTGTCCTTAACAAACCCCGAAGCATATGTGGAACCTGCTGAAATTTGAATTGTTCAAAACTTTTAAAAAGCCACGAACATATATCGCGTTTGCGGCAATTGCCGCTATTGTATTTCTCATTCAGCTCGCCTTATTAATTAACGGTAAAGAATATGTGCAGTTTATTTTGAGCAGTGTTGATGAAACATTAATAATCCCCTACGCAAAAATTACAAATGGTTATTGGATATGTTTTGCCATCTTAAATCTTTTGCTGATTCACGTTCCCATTCTTGTTGCTTTGGTATCGGGTGATATCATTGCCGGCGAGGCAAATGCAGGCACATTACGACTCTTGCTTACAAAACCCATAAGTCGCACAAAATTAATGCTCGTAAAATTTATGGCATGTGTAATCTATACGTTGATATTATTAATATGGATGGCATTTTTGGCATTGTTTGTAAGTGTTGTTTTATTTGGAACAAATGATCTTGTAGTTGCGAAAGAATTTGAATTGATGCAAATTGAAAAGGCAGATGTATTGTGGCGTTATTTTGCCGCGTTCGGCTTTGCCGCAGTTGCTTTAATTGTAGTTGCGGCTTTATCATTTTTTCTATCTTCCATATCTGATAATTCAATTGGGCCAATAGTGGCGACGGTATCTATAATTATTGTGCTTACTATTTTAAGTGAATTAAAAATTCCGATCTATGATAAATCATTGAAG
Source organism: Ginsengibacter sp. (assembly GCF_057362405.1). Classification (NCBI taxonomy): domain Bacteria; kingdom Pseudomonadati; phylum Bacteroidota; class Chitinophagia; order Chitinophagales; family Chitinophagaceae; genus Ginsengibacter; species Ginsengibacter sp. The sequence continues at coordinate 3,911 of NZ_JBMQQG010000271.1, read as the reverse complement.
CCTTACCTTTTTACAACGCACATGCTCGGTTGGAAAGGTTTTTTCTACATAGACTCAAACGCTGAGGGCCAAACAATAAGAGGCTCTATAAGTAATTTGGCTGCCATATTGAAAAGCCTTTATATTCTGATTGCATATATTGTAATTTTTACGGGAGGCGCTATTTTTATATTTAACAGGAAAGATATTCTGACATGAACGATGCCTAAATTTTTTATAATATTCATCTTTTAAAACAGGGCAGCATAATTAAGTTGTTAATTTTAATAAACACCTGAATTTACTCTATGAAAAAATTTTCTTTATTGGTTTTCTTCATTGCTTTGCAATTGCCTTATGTTTTTTCCCAGGAAACGAACGCTTTATTACAAAGAGTAAGAGATAAATTAAATCTCGTAAACAATTATGAGGCCGATGCAATTATGAGAACAGATATTTCATTTTTAAAGGTGCCGCAGGCAAATGTAAAAGTGTATTTTAAAAAGCCGGATAAGTTAAAGATCAGGAACGATAAAGGAATTTCTTTCGTGCCAAAAGGTGCCGTTAGTATCAATCTCAATAACATTATCGCAGGGAACCGGTTTACTGTTATCAATGCAGGCAGTTCAACCATAGACAACGTACCGGTTACTATTTTAAAATTATTGCCCGAAGATGAAAACAGCAATGTTATACTTTCAACAATTTATGTTGATGAAAAAAATGCAGTCATCGTTAAGGCAAAAACAACAACAAAAGATAATGGGACATACGATCTTGAAATGAAATATGGCAAGTATGTCGAATACGGCTTGCCGGATAAAGTAGTTTTTTTATTCAATACAAAGGACTACAAGATGCCAAAGGGTGTTACTTTTGATTACGATGATACAGAAGCGAAAGAAAATGATGATAAAAATAAAGGAGGTCAGGGCAAGATAGAAATTAGTTATTCATCCTATAAAATTAACAACGGAGTTAGCGATGAAATTTTTAAATGACCGATGGGCTTTGTTGCATATAAAAATTGATGTACGTTCGCATAAAATAATAATTTAAAAAAATGGAAATTAAGGAACTGAAAGATATAGCAGCCCAGGTAAGAAGGGATATTGTACGCATGGTATATAATGCTCAAAGTGGCCACCCCGGCGGATCTTTGGGTTGTGCAGATTTTTTTACGGCCCTGTATTTTAAAATTATGGAACGTAAAAACGGTTTTGACATGAACGGCAAAGGGGAGGATATATTTTTTCTTTCCAACGGCCACATATCGCCGGTTTGGTATAGCACGTTGGCGCATGCAGGATATTTTCCGATAAAAGAACTGGACACCTATCGCAAAATAGATTCAAGAGTTCAAGGCCATCCCGCAACAGCGGAACACTTACCCGGAATTCGCGTGGCATCGGGATCGTTAGGGCAGGGCATGAGCGTTGCCATTGGCGCAGCAACTGCGAAAAAATTAAATAAAGATGGACATATAGTTTATTCCCTACATGGCGACGGCGAATTAGATGAGGGACAAAATTGGGAAGCTATTATGTACGCTGCCATGCATAAAGTTGATAATTTGATTTCCACGATCGACCGCAATCACCAGCAAATTGATGGCACTACCGAAGATGTTATGGGCTTATCAAGTTTAAAAGATAAATTTCTTGCATTCAATTGGGAAGTTCTTGAAATGGATGGTAATAATATGGAAGAAGTAATTTCTACTTTACAAAAAGCCAAGACCTTTGTTGGTAAGGGAAAGCCCATTGTTATCATAATGCATACAATAATGGGCAAAGGTGTTGACTTTATGGAAAATAATCATGAGTGGCACGGCACAGCACCAAATGCTGACCAGTTTAAAAAGGCTATGGAAGAACTTCCTGAAACTTTAGGAGACTATTAAATAAAATGTTGGATGTGAAAAGTTTGATGCACGATGTAACTCCCCCTAAAATGTTTACCTCGGATATCAAACATCGTATATCGCAGATCCAATCAGGCTTTCAAATTGAACAACTGTTCCGATGCTTTTTTTGCAGGAAACCATGATGCGCCAAATGCAATAATGAGCGCTGTAAGCGTAACCAATATAAAATCTGTTATTACTAGTTTTACAGGGAAATAATCTATCAAAAAAGAATTTCCTACCAGTTTTATTATTTTAAATTTCACCTGCAGGTAACAGATAATTAATGCAAGTAAAATACCAGTTCCGGCACCAGTAACTGCAAGCAATAAACCTTCGCTAAGAAAAATTTTTTTGATTAAATTTTTATCGGCACCAAGAGATTGAAGAACACTTATGTCTTTTCTTTTTTCCAAAACAAGCATAGTTAAAGCCCCTATCATATTGAATGCCGCTATAATAAGAATGAGCGTAAGAACCGCATAAATTACCCATTTTTCTAACCGCATCGAAGTATATAAACTGGCATTTTGCTCATATTTTGTAAGCACTTTATATTTACTACCCAACCTTTTTTGAAGTTCTTCTGTAAACTTATTTGTTTGAGACGGATCGATTAGAGAAATCTCGAATGCGCTAAATTCATCAGCTGCATAATTCATTTGTTGTTTTACGAAACCAATATTAGTAATTACATATTTATTATCGAAATCCTGTTGAATAGCAAAGCTCCCTGATGTTGTTGCATTGCCTTCGCTTAGCGCCGCAAGCGGATTTGAATTGGCCTCATTTGTTTTTTTAGGAAGAAAAACAGTAATGGGTAAGAGATTCTTATCAGCCTGTACTCCTATGGCATTTTCAATGCCTGCGCCAAGAACAAGTTTTGGTTTATCAACTGTACCGGGATCAAAAACGCCGTGGAACATGTTCTTTGGAACGCCGGAAACTTCAGGATAATTAGCATCTACTCCTTTCAATAATACTACCGTTTGTTGGTCACCATTTTGCAGTAACGCCTTTTCTTCTGCAATGAGTGAAGTGCCTTTTACACTATTAAGTTTCCTGATAGTGTTTATTTGGTCGCTTGTTAAGAGAATCGTTTTTCCTTTAGCGGGAAAAACTTTTACATCCGAATAAAAATTAGAATAAAGCGACTGTACCAAACCTTCAAAGCCATTGAAAACGCTTAAAACCAAAACCTGGCACATAGTAGAAAACGCAATTACACCGGCTGTAACCCACGAAATTATGTTAATAGCATTGGTACTTTTTTTTGCTTTAAAATACCGCCAGGCAAATTTTAGATACAAGATTTAATTTGGTTGTGTTGTTAACTGGTTAGATATTTCGTCATTATTGAGTTACGACTGTTCTATTGCTCATTGCTTACTACTTTTTGTCTTCGTGTTCTTTTTTAATGTTATCAAGCAATTCTTCAATTTTAAAAACATAGTCTAACGTATCATCTATGTAAAACGTTAGTTGCGGTATGCTTCGTAACTGGTGACGGACCCTTCTGCCCAGGTCTCCTCTTATTTCGCTGCTCTTTTCTTTTATTTTTTCCAAAGCCGCTTCATTGTCTCTAACCTGGAAGAAACTCAAATAAACCCTTGCTTCAAAAAGGTCGGGGGTTATTTTTACTGACGCTATGGATACCATTCCCCCTTCAATCATAGTAAGTCCCATTTTTAGAAAAATCTCGTTTAATTCTTTCAAAATAACTCCTGCCACCTGCTTTTGTCTTTTACCTTCTGTCATTATATAATATTATTAGTCTTTGTAAAATTAGCTACTTTGCGTCTATTACTACTATAAGTAGGAGATTCTTAAAAGAATCAAATGACGTCTTTAGAAATGCTTTCGCGACGTAACACAGGAAAAATTGGACAAAGAGGACAAAAATAGTTGGTAAAATCTTTTGAAAGGTTGTACTGGAAGGGGTTTCAATGAAGTAAATTGAAACCCTTTTCAATTTCGGATATTATGACAAAAAAAATCTTGCTGGGGTTGCGGTAGTAATAAAGTT
>NZ_JBMQQG010000270.1:0-4950 GCF_057362405.1 Ginsengibacter sp. | reverse complement strand
GTGGTATTTTAAAATTTATACGTCTTTGTTATAATAACATAATGACAGAAAACAAATCACTTGCCAGGCTTGAGACATTTAGTGACGGAGTATTCGCTATCGCCATCACCCTTTTAATCCTGGAAATAAAGGTGCCACCTGGTGATTCCGTTCATTCGGTAAAAGACCTGGTAAATGGCCTTGTTCATTTGTGGCCATCCTATTTTGCTTTCTTATATTCTTTTGGCGGTATACTCATTCAGTGGATTCTACATCACAACACGTTTCTCCACATGAATAAAACATCACGTCCCTTTTTATATACAAATGGGTTTCTACTGCTCACCATTGTGTTTTTTCCATTTCCCACGGCCCTCCTCGCAGAATATATAAACACAGCGTATGCTATGCCGGCTATTGTATTTTATGGCTTGTCATGCGTTGTTAATGCGCTGGCGTGGTTTTTATTTATTCGCTCCGTTAGTAAACCTAAGCGGTTACTAAATGATGCATTTTCCGCCGAAGAGTATAATAAATTAAAAACAAGTAACCGCTTTGCATTTATTATCTACGCGTCTACAACCGTGCTGGCGATTTGGTTCCCTTACACGGCACTCATTATTAATGTTGCTTTATGGGTGCTCTGGATTTATTTAACACTAATTGAAAAAGAATAAAATATTTAAGAGAACATGAACCAAAACCATTGACGGTAAACAGAGTGTAGTTACCATTTAGTCTAAACATATAGAAAAGAAGCCCGGCGCAGTGTTGACAAGGTGTTGGAGGCAAGCAATCATGTGCCTGAATACGACAAATTATCATCTTTTGTAATGCTTTTAGCGGCAGTCGACGCAGACTTTCAATATTCATCTTTTGTATATAACTTCATTAATAATTTTTCATCCCAATGGATATTGGGATAACTAACGGTATTGGATATACGATATAAAATTCCACCTCAGCGGCAAGCGCTGCCATTAAGTTATTATAACAAATGAACACAATTATGTTAAACGACTATCTAGACAGTGTGAAAAAGCAATTCGAGTATTACAAAATGCTTGGCGAAAAAACATTTTCACAAATTCAAGACGAAAAACTATTCTGGCAATTTAACGACAACAGCAATAGTATTGCGATAATCGTAAAACACCTTTGGGGAAATATGCTGTCAAGATGGACTGATTTTTTGACAACAGATGGAGAGAAAGAATGGAGAAACCGGGATGCAGAATTTGAAAACGATATTTCCACCCGGCAAGAACTTGAAGACAAATGGGAAGAAGGCTGGAAATGTTTATTTAACGCATTGAATAGGTTGACAACAGATGACCTGCAAAAAGAAATCTACATTCGTAACCAGGGACACACCGTTACAGAAGCCATTAACAGGCAACTAGCGCATTACCCTTATCACGTTGGACAAATTGTATTTATTGGGAAAATGGCAACAGATAACAATTGGAAATCATTGTCAATTCCAAAGGGCCAATCAAACTCTTTCAACGCAGAAAAATTTTCAAAACCTAAACAAAAGGGACATTTTACAGATGAGTATCTAAACAAAAAGAAAGAATAACCTGGCCCTTATTGGTGTTTTCGCAGAACATAGTGGCCGTTAGTGTTCGTGCGGACGGTTTTGCCGCAAAGCGATCACCAACAACTTTTAGAGAGTTATGATCCGATGGCCATCGGATTAAAGAAAGCCGGACTTTCATTACTTTGAATATCTTGCAACAACAAAATTTCTATAGTATTTTTAAATTTTAGATGAACTAACGGTACAGCTTCGGTAATTCTAATGCCTGTTCTTCGCCGGGCCGTATTGTTGCCTGCCTCTTCCAAACTATGACAGATAAATTCATTCATAAATTGCTGACTTATTGTATTGCTATAACCTGGCTTGCAAATGGGGTTGGGTATCTTTTGGACTTTAAGGATGGCCATCCAGTTTTTTGATTATTCCCCGGAACTACGGAAAAGCAAGAATTTCGAAACGGCAGTTCATATTTTATTCATCTTTTTGTGGACGTATTTAAGCTTCATATTTTGGAAGATTGCTTTTACATAAAGGAGACGGAAGAACCTCATTTTCTGCGCTGGCAGCTTTTTCAAATACCAACTGGTCTTATAAATGCGTGAGTATTGTTAATCTAAAATAGAGCATTAAATGTTTTAATCTTGTACCGAAACACTATGAGAAATATCTTCATTTTTATCATTGCCTGTTTATCCTGTTTATCATCAATAGCGCAGGAAATAACCTACAGCAAACCTGAGCGTGACGATCTTCTTTTTGCCGCTGCAACCAGCGTTCCGTTTGGGATAATGAAAGGTTTAACTATAATTGGAAAATTAAACGATAATCTTTTAGTTTATAAAAATATCCGCTATAAACATTTGATAACTGTTTATGATAACCAGATGAAATTAAAAGGCAATGCAAGTCTTGATTTTTTGCCTTCAAATATTCGTTCTGTTGATTTTGTTGCTTGTGCTGATCGTGTTTATGTAATCTACCAATTTCAAAAAAGAAATGTTTTTTATTGCATGGCGGCTGCCATAAACGAAAATGGGAAAACCATACAAGGACCTTTTCAACTTGATACAACCCATATTAAGTTTAGTGCCGATATTGAACTTTATCATATAACCAGCAGCGAAGACAAATCAAAAATAATGATTTACAAACTTTATAAAGGAGATGTCTTTACCGGGAATGGTTTATATGATTTTACGACGTTGCTTTTTAATGACAGCCTTCAATTAATTCACAAATCACAAATACCAAGCGTATTCGAAAATGAAAATGATCTCTTCAGCGATTTCCTGGTTGATAACGATGGAAACTTTGTTTTTACGAAAGGAAGCAAGTTAGATCCTATTGATATTTACAACGGATTAATACTGGTGACGAAGGAACCCATGGAGGACAATTTCAAGATGCATGTGTTAAATCTCTCTGGTAACTTATTGGACAGGGTAGACCTGCGGATAGATAATGTAAACCAGCGATACCTCGTAAATGCTTTGTATTTTAAAAAAAGGAATGGGCATAAAGAAGGGCCGTATACAGCTATCTGGAACAAGAAAACGAATTCATTGCTTGTAAACACCTTTTTTTCATTTGCCGATGCCGCAGCAGATAAAACTGAATCTCAAAGCACGGCGGCAAATAGCCTGGATGGTTTTTATTTGAGAGATGTTGTTTTAACGAAAGATGGGGGATTTATTGTGGCAGCAGAAGACCTGGCGACGCCGGCTGCATATATCCTTCCATGGTACCTGCATGATGACCCTATTTTGTTTTCTTCTTCGTATATATTTTCAAGTTTTAAAATTCCTGGAAGTGCCTATTGTAAGAATGTGATCATATTTTATTTTGATAATATGGCACATCTTCGCTGGACCAACGAGATAGTTAAATCCCAATATGCCGGTGTTACCTTTCAGTCATTTGCCGTAATAAATACCGGCAGCAAAATTCATTTTCTGTATAACGAATATGAAAGGCAAACTGAGATCATGAATGAACAAACGCTTACGGGTAATGGAGAACTATCAAGCAAGATTCCGCTAAGAAATCTTGATTTTAATTACCAGTTGATTTCTTTGTATGGTAAGCAAGTAAGCGCCCACGAAATGGTTTTCCCTTGCAGGTATCGAAATTATGCTTGCTTTGCAAAGGTTTCATATTGACAAAGCGCACTGCGACGCCTAAACCGGGTTTGCCAATCTTTCAAAATGAATTTGAGCGCTGCATAAAAAGTTGATTTCAGGAAGAGCCTTCTTGCTAACGATGACCACTACACGAAGCGGCGTTGGCGACAAATTCAAGTGATACTTGATATCAATTGATTAGTCATACAAAAAATTATTTCATCCGCGCCCAACACTTTACTCCTTTTCTGCTTACCTTGATCATTCAATTATATATGTATGCCTGTAATTGCACTGGACCTTGGCGGAACGAAGCTAGCCGCCGCTCTATTGAGTGATAACGGTGATATTATATTTACTGAAACACAGCGGTTGCAAAAAAGGGAAGGGCACGAAGTGGGTGACCTGGTTTTACAACAAGCGAACCAGTTATTGACAAAAGCAAAGGAGAAGAATTTGACTGTTTCTTCTTTGGGTATATGCGTTCCCGGAATCAGCTATTCAAAAACCAAACGGGTATGGGCGCCAAATATTCCGGCATGGGATGATTATCCCTTGTTTGATGAATTGCAAAACGGTTTGGACGATAAGAATCTGAAAATAAAAGTTGATAGTGATCGTGCATGTTCTATTCTTGGCGAAGTGTGGAAGGGGAGCGCCCGCGGATGCAGTGATGCAATTTTTCTTTCTGTGGGAACAGGAATAGGCGCAGGCATTCTTGTGAATAACGAGGTGTTACGTGGCGCCGATGATATTGCAGGCGCTGTAGGCTGGATGGCTTTGGAAAAGCCTTTCGATACAAAATTTATTCGCTGCGGATGTTTTGAATATGGCGCTTCAGGAGAAGGTATTGTAAGAGTTACAAAAGAATGGCTGAAAAATGGCTTCAATAAAAGTGTATTGGCTGAAAGGAATATGGATGTGCTCACTGCCGTTGATGTTTTTGATGCTTATGAAACGGAGGATGAGTTGGCCGTGAAAGTCATTAATAATGCAATAGAGTATTGGGGTATGGCAACGGCTAACCTGGTAAGTATATTTAATCCTGAAAAAATAATTTTCGGCGGAGGGGTGTTTGGACCGGCGTTGCGGTTTTTGGATTCCATTTATGAAGAGGCCAGAAAATTGGCACAGCCCATAAGCATGTTACAGGTAACATTAGAAGGCTCCGCACTTCGGAGCCAGGCGGGGCTTTACGGTGCCGGGTAGCTTGCCTTGAAAGATTAAATATTTATAATTAAAAAATGTATCAACGCACCAAAGTTTTTGCAGCGGCCTGTATTGCCATGTTATTATTCGGGATACTGT
>NZ_JBMQQG010000269.1:0-9142 GCF_057362405.1 Ginsengibacter sp. | reverse complement strand
CCATATAAAAAACCAGGCAATTGTAGTTTATCCAGACTCATAATTAGATTTACCTTTCTTTTTTTCGTTTCTTTGCAACAAATTTAATGATATGGTGGCATCCGCTGATTTTAATATTACCAGGGCAGAAACGAGCAAGTTACAATCGATGACTTTGGAAAATATTCCTTTTGGAAAATATTTTACAGATCACATGCTCGAAGTGGATTATGAGGAGGGAGAATGGAAAACCGTAGAAATTAAACCTTATCAACCTTTGTTGCTTTCACCTTCGCTGGCAGCGCTGCATTATGGCCAGGCAATATTTGAAGGCATAAAAGCTTATAAGAATATGCAGGGTGAAGTGAATATTTTCCGTCCATTCGAGAATTTTAGACGTTTCAATAATTCTGCTGAAAGAATGGAGATGCCCAAAATTACCGAGGAGATCTTTATAGAAGGAATGAAGGAACTGATCAAGCTTGATGCAAATTGGATTCCAAACAAGCCTGATCATTCTTTATATATAAGACCATTTATGTTTAGCACAGATGAAATGATTGGTGTAAGGCCTTCCGGCAAGTATAAGTTCATGATTATACTGAGCCCAACCGGGCCTTATTATGCCAGCCCCATGCGTATTTATGTGGAAGAAAAATATGTAAGGGCTGTTGAGGGGGGTGTGGGCTTTGCGAAGAACGCAGGCAATTATGGAGCGGCAATGCATCCAACTGCAGAGGCAAAAAGGAAAGGTTACGACCAGGTTCTTTGGATGGACGCCTTTGAACATAAATATGTGCAGGAATGTGGAACTATGAATATCTTTTTTATTATTGGCAATAAAGCTATTACACCGGATTTGGGTTCAGGAACGATTTTATCCGGCGTAACCCGGGAAAGCGTAATTCAGCTTTTGCAAGATCGGGGCCTGATAGTGGAGGAGAGAGCTTTAAGTATTGAGGAAATTGTTTCAGCATATAAAGAGAAAAACCTTTTGGAGGTATTTGGCACCGGCACTGCTGCTACAATCTCCATGATTAAGGAATTGAAGTATAAAGACTTTATCATGAATTTTGACGTAGAGAAATGGGAAATATCTCCTGCAATAAAAACCCGCCTTGGTGCCATTAAAGAAGGCAGAGAAGATGACAAATATAACTGGTTAGTTAAAATATAAGCTATACCGAAATCCGCATCGGGTTAAGTTCTATGTAAGCTTCAAATAATTTTGGAAGTTCACAAACCGAAGCTTACCTTTGCCGTCCAAAAAAATTAAGGTAAAAAGTAATGCCTACAATACAACAATTAGTAAGAAAAGGAAGAACAATTATCAGGTCCAAAAGCAAATCAAGGGCTCTTGATAGTTGTCCTCAGCGTCGCGGCGTATGTACAAGAGTATATACCACTACTCCAAAGAAGCCGAATTCAGCTTTACGCAAAGTAGCCAAAGTAAGACTTACTAATAAGATTGAGGTTATTGCCTATATACCCGGAGAAGGCCATAACCTGCAGGAGCACTCAATTGTTTTGATACGTGGCGGCAGGGTGAAAGATTTACCAGGCGTACGTTACCATATTGTCAGGGGAAGTCTTGATACTGCCGGCGTAAAAGACCGTAAGCAAAGCCGTTCCAAATATGGCACTAAGAAAGAAAAAGCAAAAAAATAATTCCGAAAAATAATTTATAAATAATATCAATGCGTAAAGCACAAGCCAAAAAATTACCTCTTGCACCTGATCCTAAATTCCAGGACAAATTGGTTACCAGATTTGTAAATAATTTAATGTGGCAGGGTAAGAAAAGTGGTGCATATAATATCTTTTATGATGCGCTTGAAAAGGTTTCAAAAATATCTGGCGAAGATGGATACGAGGTTTGGAAAAAGGCCCTGGCGAATGTTACACCCGGTGTAGAAGTAAAAAGTCGTCGTATTGGTGGGGCTACTTTTCAAATTCCTGCGGAGGTTCGCCCGGATAGAAAAACGTCATTGAGCATTAAATGGCTGATTAAATACAGCAGAGATAGAAACGGAAGAAGTATGTCAGAAAAGTTGGCCAACGAAATTGTTGCTGCAAGTAAAGGTGAAGGAGCTGCGTTTAAAAAGAAGGAAGATACGCATCGCATGGCTGATGCGAACAAGGCGTTTGCGCACTTCAGAATTTAATTACTTTGCGATCAAATAGTTCTTATACCCTTTCAACCTGAAAGGGTTTTTTATATTAAAAGCACCATAATATCTCAGTTACGTCACTTATTGTAACCATAATTTTTGTAACTTTGCGCCTCCAAAAAGTTTTATAAAATAAATACTCATAACAATTAAATAAAAGGCAATGGCCGATTTAAGATTTCAAAGAAACTTTGGTATTGCAGCTCATATCGATGCTGGCAAAACCACCACTACAGAAAGAATTCTGTATTATACCGGCGTTAACCATAAAATAGGTGAAGTGCATGATGGCGCTGCAACTATGGACTGGATGGCACAGGAGCAGGAAAGAGGTATAACCATCACTTCGGCAGCAACTACATGCTTTTGGAATTTTCCAACAGTACAAGGGGTAAAAACGCCAGATACCAAATTATACAAGTTCAACATTATCGATACGCCAGGGCACGTTGATTTTACTGTAGAAGTAGAACGCTCATTAAGAGTTCTCGATGGCTTGCTTGCATTATTTTGCGCAGTAAGTGGTGTTGAACCCCAGAGTGAGACTGTTTGGCGCCAGGCCAATCGTTATAAAGTTCCCCGGATTGGATTCGTAAATAAAATGGACCGTGCCGGTGCAGATTTTTTAAATGTTGTAAAACAGGTGAAGGAAATGCTGGGTGCTAAAGCAGTTCCATTGCAACTACCCATCGGTGCCGAAGATAACTTTAAAGGTGTAGTAGATCTTATTACGATGCAAGGAATTATATGGGATGATGCTACACAGGGAATGACCTATAAAGTTGTGCCGATTCCGGAGGATATGATAGAAGAGGTGAATGAATGGAGGCAACACCTAATTGAAGCAGTGGCAGATTACGATGAAAAATTATTAGAGAAATTTTTCGATGATCCCAATACAATTACTGAAGCAGAAATTCATGAAGCGATTCGTAAAGCCACGATAGACATTTCCATTATACCGATGATGTGTGGTTCATCGTTCAAAAATAAGGGTGTACAGACCGCGCTGGATGCTATTGTCAGGTACCTTCCGGGCCCCATGGATCTTGAAGCAGTAAAGGGCATTAATCCCGATACCGGCGATGAAATTGAACGCAAACCAGATCCCAAAGCACCATTTGCTGCATTAGCGTTTAAGATAATGACAGATCCTTTTGTGGGCCGTCTTGCGTTCTTTAGAGCTTACTCTGGTCACCTTGATTCAGGTTCTTATGTATTGAATACGAGGACAGGAAAGAAGGAGAGGATTTCAAGAATTATGCAAATGCATGCAAATAAACAAAATCCCGTGGATTTTATTGAGGCGGGTGATATTGGCGCTGCGGTTGGATTTAAAGATATAAAAACAGGGGATACACTTTGTAATGAAGATCATCCAATTGTGCTGGAAGCGATGACTTTTCCGGAGCCTGTTATTTCTGTTGCAGTAGAACCCAAAACCCAGGCTGATGTGGATAAAATGGGACTGGCTATTTCCAAGCTCGTTGAGGAAGATCCCACATTAAGAGTGAAAACTGATGAGGAAACGGGCCAGACTATTTTAAGTGGAATGGGAGAGCTTCACCTGGAAATTATTGTGGATAGAATGAAGCGTGAATTTAAAGTTGAAATAAACCAGGGCGCTCCGCAGGTGGCATACAAAGAAGCATTTAAGCAAACCATCGAACATCGTGAAGTGCTTAAAAAGCAAACGGGTGGACGTGGTAAATTTGCTGATATTGTTTTTGAAATTGGCCCTGCCGATGAAGAATTTTTGAAAGAAGGAAAAGGTAATTTCCAGTTTATAAACGGTCTTTTCGGAGGTTCAATTCCCAAAGAATTTGTACCTGCTATTCAAAAGGGTTTTGAGACAGCGATGACGACGGGTGTATTGGCAGGCTACCCAATGGAAAGCATGAAAGTAAGGGTATTTGATGGTTCATTTCACCAGGTCGATTCCGATGCTATGTCATTTGAACTCTGTGCCAAACAAGGTTATCGCGAATCCGGAAGGAAAGCAAAGCCTGTTTTACTGGAGCCAATCATGAAGATTGAGGTTCTTACTCCAGATCAATATATGGGAGATGTAACCGGAGATCTTAACCGCCGCAGGGGAATGTTGGAAGGAATGGACAGCAAGCATGGTGTGCAGGTTATTAAGGCAAAAGTTCCTCTGAGTGAAATGTTCGGATATGTGACCCAATTGAGATCATTATCAAGTGGGCGGGCCACTTCTACAATGGAATTCAGCCATTATTCACCCGCTCCTAATAACATTGCTGAAGAAGTAATGGCAAAACAGAAAGGAAAGGTAAAAATAGAGGACTAGAAACGACGATACCACCCATCATAGTAAGTTAATTTAGTATAGAAATACAAAAGCCCTGTTCGAAAGAACGGGGCTTACTGTTTTAATACCGTGTAAAAACGCAAAAAAAACGATGTTTTCACTGTATGGTTTATTCTAACACTACACCATCTTTGTGAAAGAAATGATGATCATTACCAGGGTTAAAGAAAAATGATTCATTGCTAGCAATTTCAAAATATGAATCCGTTAAAATGAACCCTTCAATATAATTGGCAATGAAGATATTTAATTTTTAAATGGGGTGGTTTTTCAATTAGAGTTCAGAGTGCCCTTCGGGGCATTTTGAATTTAAAGGCATTGAGGTAACCCTAGCGCGATTTGTTTTTGAAATCTCCCCTTTTCCATGCCTTTATAAATTCGGCCCACGCAAGAGGATTGAAGATATTTTGTGGAGGAAGCTGCCCTGCAGAATAATATTTTTGAGCATTTTGTTTGAGGTAATAATTGGTCGCTTCACGACCATCTCTCGGGTAAGCAGCCATTAAAGCCCGAAGGTTTTTTTCAGAAAGATTTTGCCGAGCTATTTCCTGGTCATCATCAGGTACCTTCGTAGTTACAAAATCCCGCTCAAACTCTTCACGCGTTGGCCGCTTGGTGATAATAGTAACAGGAAGGTAGACCGTATCCTCTACCATCAATTGTATCACGCTTTGCTGATTGCCGTCCAGATTTCTAGGAATCGTATACAACTTAGGTTTGTAACCCACACTCGTAAATTCTATAACGTCCCCTCTAAGTACCGGAATCGAAAAAACCCCTTGCTCGCTTGAAATTGTTCCCTGGTTTCGGCCCTTTACCATAATACTTACTGAAGGTAATGCCTTCAAACTATCAGCCGTCATTACAACCCCATACAATTGTACAACAGAATCTTTATACGTTTCAAACTGGGCCTTGGCAACCACAGGAAAAAGAAATAATAGAAATAAAAAGTATAGTAAAATTTTTTTCATGTAGTTGTATCTGATACTACGAATTTAAGGACAGTTTGGTTGTATAAAAAAACAAAGTAAGGGTATCAATGTTTAAATTTGCAAATAGAAAGTGTTTTTAACAAAAAATTGAACGATGACTGAATCTGATATACTAAGTGCGTTGAGCAATGTGCAGGAGCCTGACCTTAAAAATGACCTCGTTACGTTAAAGATGGTTAGTGACATTAAAGTTAGTGGTAACGAAGTTTCCTTTAACGTGGAGCTCACTACGCCTGCATGCCCGCTTAAAGATAAAATAAAAACTGATTGTGTGAGGGCTATAAGATTAATTAATGAAGATGCTAAGGTAGATGTCAATTTTACGAGCAAAACGACTTCCCTAAGGACCGATAAAAAAGATATTTTAAAGGGAGTTAAGAATATAATTGCAGTAGTTAGTGGAAAGGGAGGCGTAGGCAAGAGCACTATTGCATCTAATCTTGCGCTGGCAATTGCAGAAAGCGGAGCAAAAGTGGGTCTAATGGATGCTGATATTTATGGGCCAAGCGTACATATTATGTTTGGAGTAAGAGGCGAGCGCCCGGTAATGCAGGATGTGGACGGAAAAGGTATGATTGTTCCTTTGGAACGTTATGGAATAAAATTAATGAGTATCGGGTTGCTGGTTGATGAAAAGCAAGCGGTGGTATGGCGCGGCCCTATGGTTAGCAGTGCCATCAGGCAATTCGTTTCTGATGTAGATTGGGGCGACCTGGATTATTTAATAATCGATATGCCACCGGGAACTGGTGACATTCATTTAACCATTGTACAAACGGTTCCTGTTACTGGTGTAATTGTGGTTACCACTCCTCAATTGGTTGCATTGGCTGATGCAAAAAAAGGTATCGCAATGTTTAGCCAGGCTGGCTTGAAAGTGCCTGTGATAGGCCTTGTAGAGAATATGAGCTATTTTACTCCAAGAGAGCTACCGGGTAATAAATATTATATCTTCGGTAAAGAAGGCGGTAAGGAACTTGCCAGTGAATTTGACATTCCTTTCCTTGGTGAGATCCCATTGGTGCAATCCATTCGGGAAGGGGGCGATGCCGGTATTCCTGTAATGGTAAGTGATGATGACATTTCCAAAAGCGCATTTATCGAATTTAGTGATAATGCGATACGGGGAATTGCCATGAGAAATGCGCAATTGCCCGCCACCGAAGTAAGTGCAGTTTTGTAATAAATTTCTAAATTTTTCTGCTATAAAAATTAATCGTGTCGCCAGCATATTCCTGTTGGTTATCCAACTGAAAGTCTTTCATCTCCGGCGCTGCAATTCCATTTTCTATTATTAATTCTTTATTGGCTATTACTCTTGCTTCGTCCCACAAACCACTAGCAATAAATCTTTGCAGGGTATTTGAACCACCTTCTACCATTACACTTTGGATATTCATTTCAAAAAGTGACTGAAGTATTTGATCAATAAAATTTTCTTTTTCAACTTTTATATAAACCAGGTTATCCTCGGTCGAATTCTTTTTCAAATTGTAAATTAATGTCTTAGAATCTCCGTTAAATATTTTTAATGAAGAAGGAAGGTTTAGATTTTTATCAATAACAATTCTTATGGCATTTTTCCCATTCCATAATCTTGTCGTTAATAAAGGATCATCCTGCAAGGCTGTTGTGGTTCCAACTAAAATTGACGCCTCTTCACTTCTCCATTTATGCACTATGCGATTGGAAAAATCATTGCTGATTTGAATTCTCTTTTCTACGGTACCGATTTTACTATTAGCAGATTGCGCCCACTTTAGAATTATGTAAGGCCTGAATTGGTTATGAAAAGTGAAAAATCTTATATTAAGCTGCGTGCATTCTTTTTCTAAAATCCCAACAGCAACCTCCACTCCTGCATTTTGTAACTTCTGTATTCCTGTTCCCGCTACTTCCTTGTAAATATCCTCACAACCAATAACAACTTTTTTTATTTTGTTTTTAATTATCAGATCAGCGCATGGTGGTGTTTTGCCATAATGGGAGCAGGGCTCGAGTGATACATACAAAGTACTTTTTTCAAGCAGGTTTTTATGTTGCTCACTGATACTGTTTATGCAATTTACTTCCGCATGTGCCTCACCATATTTTTGATGATAGCCTTCACCAATAATTTCATCTTCATAAACCAATACAGCACCCACCATAGGATTAGGTGCCACATTCCCTGCGCCCAGTTCCGCAAGTTGCAAACACCTGCTCATATAATGTTCATCTCTTGTCAAAATATTAGTATTGCTTCACAAAATAATTAAGTTTGCTTTAATGACAACGGAACAATGTTATAATGATTTTCTCAAGAAGCTTACATCTATTTATGATAACAGGGAAGCGGCCAATATTACTGATTGGGTATTTGAATATTCAACAGGGTTAAAACGATGGGAAAGGACCAGCAAAAAAAATGTTGCATTAAGCGAAGACACTATTCAAAAATTGGAGAAATACATTTATGAACTATTGCAACATAAGCCGGTGCAATATGTTTTGCACGAGGCATGGTTTTATAAAATGAAATTTTATGTAGATGAGCATGTTCTAATTCCGAGGCCTGAAACGGAAGAACTTGTGGAGTGGGTTGTTGGAGATGTACGAAGGTCGATGTACGATGTACAAAATGACGAAGTCAAAATATTGGATGTAGGTACGGGAAGCGGCTGTATTCCTGTTTCAATTAAAAAAGAATTAATGCATGCCAATGTAATTGCGATTGATATAAGCGCTGATGCATTGCAGGTTGCCCGCAAAAATGCAAACACTTTTAAAACAAAAATAGATTTTCTTCAGCTTGATTTTTTAAATGAAGAGCGATGGAAGTTACTCGGCGTCTATGATGTAATCGTTAGTAATCCGCCTTACATTCCGGTAAATGAAAAAGACAAATTAGCCAGGAATGTAATTGCCTTTGAACCTGGCATTGCATTATTTGTTGACGATAATAGTCCTTTCCTGTTTTACAATAAAATTGCCCATTTTGCACAATCACATTTAAGCACTGGTGGAAATATTTTTGTAGAAATTCATGAGGACTTTTCTAAACAGGTACAGGAAATCTTTTTGAGCTACGACTTTAAAACAGAAGTTAGAAAAGATATATACGGAAAGGAAAGAATGCTAAAAGCAACTTTCCTGAAATCAAATTAAGTTTATGAATTACACCAGTTAATTATTTTGCGCTGCTAACCGATGCGGAAGTTGTAGCACCAAGTTTTTTAGCCACCTGCATTACTCTCACGATATCACCCCAGCTTACCAGGGAATCAGCATTGATCACCACCGCTGGTTTGATACTATCGCCAATGCGTAGTTGCTTTTTCAAATCAGATTCCAGCGAATCAAAAAGAATTTTTTGCTGCCCGAGATAGATATCCCTGTTCTTGTTAATGCTCACAATCACACTTTGTTTGGCCTTAGTTTCACTCGTTGCCCTGGGATTATTCATTTTAATAACATTGGGATTTGCCAATGTAGAAATGATGAGGAAGAAAAACATGAGAATGAATAAAATGTCGTTCAAAGGACCTGTATCCAGTTCCGTATCTTCATTTTTATATCGTTTTCGTATACTCACGTTCAATTATTAATTTACAAAAAGTGATTTTCTTACCGGGTGGGTTCCTGTAAAATATCGGTGAATTCTGCCGTAGCTATTTCCATTTTAT
>NZ_JBMQQG010000268.1:0-3924 GCF_057362405.1 Ginsengibacter sp. | reverse complement strand
GGCGATAGTGATGGTGTGGATTCCCAGAATTCTGAATTCACATTTGGCCCAAGATTTTGCGGCTCACTCCATCCGTTGTTAGTTAAGTATGAAATATACAAATCGCAACTGCCAAGGCCTTCAGGGAAATTGCAGCCAGTAAAGATGAGCCACTTTCCGTCCTGCGAAATATTTTGTGCTCCTTCGTTGAAGGTTGTTGAATTAATCTTCCCTGGCAAGATATAGGCCTTACCCCAGGTACTGTCTTTCAAATCACTTTCGTAAATATCCTCATTACCTTTTATGCGCCTGGTGAAAATTAGTTTCTTTCCATCTATCGTTACCGATGGAAAATATTCGAGATCGACTGTATTAATGCTGTCTCCAAGATTTCTCGGTTTGAAAACATAGCCTTTTTGCGGATGCTCTTTATCATAATCTATTGCAAACTGGTAAGTTCCTTTCCTGAATTCGCCGGCTTTGCGACTTCTCTCATTAATAGTGGTATCTGCAAGAAATTTATTTACTGCATTTAGCGCATCGGTAAAACGTCCGGTACCTGCCAATGAAATCGAATAGGGAAGAAGATAATTATAGGTATAAACAGAGTCTAGCGAAAATGCTTTTTCAAATTGAATTACAGATTCAGCATAGTTCTTCAAATTTGCGTTTATGCCAGCCAGTGAGAGATAAGCATCAACAAATTTTGGTTCAATTTTCAGCGCCTCGTTAATCATTCTGATGGAAGTAACATAGTCTTCATTTTGAGCCTTATTTATTGCCAGTGTGTAAATTGTATTGGCATTGTGATCAACCTTTTCCGGATCATACCATTGAGCATTTGCAATATTTGTTGCCAGAACTGCGATGTACAATGTAATTATGATTTTTAATAAGAGGTACGATGTACGATGTTTGATGTACGATGTAAAAGAATATTTATCTGGCAAAATTCTGTTTTTAATATTGGGAGCTGTTAAAATTAGTAAGAATTATCTTGCTATTATCTAATGCTCTGTTAAGATGAGCAACTGAACCGAAATTGTCATACATCGTACATCTGACATCAATCGTCGTACATTGTCTTATGGCACATTTATGTATTTGTGGATCTGTAAAGAAAGTTCCCATTGGGGATTTTCCTTAATGTAATCAATGATTGAAGGTGTTATAAGCGCCGCTTTATCCCATTCGGGCTGCAGATATAGCTTGCAAACAGGAGAAACTAAAGCCGCATACTTTTCGGCCCATTCAAAATCAGATTTATTAAACACAATTATTTTCAATTCGTTTGCTTTCTTTATAACCTCTGGTAAAGGCGGTTTAAATTTTTTTGGCGAAAGGCATATCCAGTCCCATGTTCCGGTTAATAGGTGAGAACCTGAAGTTTCAATATTTGTTAAGAATCCTTCCTGCTGTAAGGTTTTGGTAAGCTTATCCAGGTTGTGCATAGTGGGCTCTCCGCCAGTTACAACAGCGAGTCTTGCATTATTTTTTTTCGCATCGTTTACAATCTGTTCAATCGTTTGCTCAGGATATAAATATCTGTCCCAACTTTCTTTTACATCGCACCACACGCACCCAACATCACATCCAGCCAGCCTTATAAAGTACGCAGCTTTGCCCTGGTGAAAACCTTCCCCCTGTAGCGTGTAAAACGATTCCATTACCGGAAGGGAAGTTGTTATATCTGTTTTTTTTTCTAAAATCATTTTTAATGATTGTCCGTCAGTGCTTCACTTTTCCTCTAGCCTTGAAGAGTTGGAAGCTGCCTTATAAGTATTCGTCAACAAAGCGGCAATTGTCATTAAACCTACGCCTCCCGGCACTGGTGAAATAAAACTGCACTTAGGCGCCACATTTTCAAAATCAACATCTCCCACTAACGCATACCCGCTTTTTTTCGTTTCATCTTTTATCCGGTTGATACCTACGTCTATCACTACCGTATTCTCCTTTACCATTTCAGCAGTTACAAATTTTGGTTTTCCAATTGCCGCAATAATAATATCGGCCTGCAGGCAAAGGTCTTTCAAATTTTTTGTCCTGGAATGACAAAGCGTTACCGTTGAATTGCCGAAAGTTGTATCCCTGCTCAACAGGATACTTATAGGTGTTCCCACAATATTACTCCTTCCAATAACTACAACCTGCTTTCCTTCCGTTTCAATTTTATAGTGCTGCAGTAACAGGATGATTCCAAATGGAGTGGCAGAAATAAACGTTGGTAGTTCCAAAACCATTTTACCCACATTAACCGGGTGAAAACCATCGACGTCTTTTTCGGGTGAAATAGCATTGATTACTTTTTCTTCTGAAATAGATTTTGGTAAGGGAAGTTGCACCAGTATTCCATCGATATCCGCATTGTTATTCAATTCTTTTATGTTCTGCAAAAGTTCTTTTTCTGAAATGGATTCATCAAACCGTAACAGGGTGGATGTCATTCCTATTTCGTTACAATTTTTTACTTTGGAGGCCACATAGGTTTCGCTTGCCGGATTAGCGCCAATAAGTATTGCGGCAAGATGAGGTATTTTTCGTCCCGTTTTTTTTAACTCCAAAATTCTTTCTTTCAGATCATCCTTAATTGCCTGTGAAGCGAGTTTCCCGTCTAATATTTGCATGCGGCAAAATTAACTACATGGATTTACTTAATATTATTTTTTGTGCGATGAAATTAAAGTTTGATTTTAATCTTTACTTTTAATTCATGACACTAAAATGACGCTTTGAGAAAAATTTACATACTACTTGTGTTTATTGTAATACTTTCAAACTCTATAGCTCAATCGCTAAGAAAGCCTCTGGCTGCTTCTTATATAGGGTTGGGAGCCTATAGTATTAATCATTTGGATGTATTTTCCTTCGCCTCGAACCAGGCCGCCCTTGCACAAATCAAGAATGCCGCTATTGGAGTTTATGGAGAAAACAGGTTCTTATTAAATGCCACCAATATGTATTCGGCGGTGGCCGTGATGCCCTCCAAACAGGGAAACTTTGGAATTCAAATAGATTATTTTGGGTTTAAAGATTACAATGAATCACAGATAGGGCTTGCCTATGCAAGAAGCCTCGGAAGCAAATTGGACGTCGGGGTCAAATTCAATTATTACTCATTCAGGATACCCACTTATCAATCTTCGTCTACGGTAAATTTTGAAATAGGAGCAGTTGCCCATCTCACTGATAAACTAAATGCAGGTATTCACTTTTATAATCCTGTAGGGGGTAACTTCTCAAAAACTGTTGATGAAAAGCTAAGTTCGGTCTACACATTTGGATTGGGTTATGAAGCATCGAAAAGCTTTTTAGTAAGCGCCGAAATTGTTAAGGAAGAGGATGCACCGGTAGACGTAAATGCGGGCGTGCAATATAATTTTGACAAGCAATTTTTTGCAAGGGTTGGAATTAATTCCGATAATCAATCTCCTTATGCAGGTGCAGGCATTAGCTGGAAAGATTTACGTCTTGATGTGAGTGCGAGTTATCATCCGCAACTGGGAATTAGCCCGGGTTTAATGCTGATAGTAAATTTCAAATCGAAAGAAATTGAAAAGAACTGACTACATAAAATTCCTTTTACCATTTGGGTTTGTTTTACTACTCTGGATTTCACCTATAAATACATTGGCACAGGAAACGCCGCGGGATCCTTCAGAACCTTCACCCATAGTGGAGCAGCAGTTGGAAAATCTTACCCAGGCTAGTGATGATGCGACAACCGAAGATGACTCTTACCTGCAGGAATTAGTACAGTATATTAAGGATCCGGTTAATTTAAATTATGCTGATAAGGGACAATTGCAGGAACTTAAAATATTATCACCCATTCAAATCGGCAACTTATTATTATATAGAAAATTATTGGGCAATTTTATAAGTATTTATGAATTGCAGGCGGTGCCTGATTGGGACGTAGATTTAATAAAACGCATCAGACCT
>NZ_JBMQQG010000267.1:0-24832 GCF_057362405.1 Ginsengibacter sp. | reverse complement strand
TCCCTTGAACAGAAATCAAAGACATCAGTTTTGCTTTAGGGTTTTTCGCAAACCTAAACGGATAACCCTCTTTCCACCAGGGGCGGATGCTATTGCCGGCCGTATTTTGCGGGTACACGTGCAGCAAACTAATACTTAACGATAGTAAGAGTAATGAACGTCTTACATTTTTAATTTGACAAGACATGATTTAATTATTTTTTAGGTAATGAGTGGTCAAATAAAATTATGATTAAAGTATCTATAATAACCAGACATTTAAATGTCAAAATCGGAACCTAATCTTTATTAGACAGCGTTGGGTTGAGATCCTTGCTATTTCAATTCCAACCCGCTTTATGGAAATACCTACTTTATTCCATAAATATTAACTTTCAATCCTTTCATTTTTAAATTGATTGGTGTTACTACATTGAATAGCGCCAATTCAAAAAACACGTTATTGTAATTTCGGTAATCATCAAGCGTAAACATATCGTTTGTAGAAACATGGTTCCAGTTCTTAGGTTGATAATCGTTCTTAGTCATTAAGACAATATCCCTCTTACTCCAATAAAGAAATTTTTTATTCATGCCATTTCTATCGACGAGGGCTAAACGAAAATCGGGTTGATCTTCTATGCCAGGAGTTGCAAGATATACATCGGCGGACGTTTCAACATATAAATATTTATACTGCCTGGGAATAGCAAAGTCGGGCATCAAGCTAGTATCCTGTTTTTTTGTAAAAATAGTTTTTGGAACGGAGTCGTTAAACGAGAAAAGTAATTCTTTCTTTCCGGGCAAAAGATTCGGCTCTGGCGGATAAATTTTATTGCTGTCGCACACATAGTTGTTGATGATTTTGAAATTTTCCAGCAATCGCGTGATATGTTTTTTTATTGAATCGTTTTCAGTTTCGTCCATTAGTAATTCAGGTGTTAGCTTGTAAAGCTCTCCTTCAGAAAGCATATAGTCTTTATAAATGTAATCATTGATCTCCCGGCTCCACGCCATAAAGGGCATGGATTGTACATTCCTGAAGGAGGCAGCGGTATCCAAAACGTCTCCCAGCCAATTTACCTCTTTTGGGTTATAAGGCATTTTATAATTATTCAATACAAGAGCAGTAATGGTAGGTGCAAGGTTATTATGTGAATTAACAGAATAAAATTTCCTGGGTGCCTTCAGCTTTGGCGAATAAATAATTAACGGCACATGATAATCGTCAATATTACCGGTTGAAGGGAACGAACCAATGTGATGATCGCCTGTAATAAAAAAAATGGTGTTGGAATATTCAGGTCGTTTTGCATAATCAGCGAAGAATTTTTTTATGCAATCATCTGCAAACATAAAAGTTACCAGTACAGTTTTAGTGGCTTTCAGTGTTCTTCTTATGTCTTTCGGCACAACAATTTTTTTCATCTTCTCGTCAAACATCTTTTCATATTGCGGCTTTTGCTCAAACAAGTACGGTTCGTGTGAGGTAGCGGTATGATAAATATTTAAGTAGGGTGTTTTAGGAACAGAGTCCATTACTTCGAAGCTCCGGCTGAATAAGGCATCATCAGGATAGCCCATTGACCAGCCGCCTGAACCAACACCCATTTCTTTGTATTTTGGACCGAAGTGCGACAGTATAAAATCAGTTCCCTGAAGGCGTATGTAACCGCCCATATTATCAAAGTCGGGGTTAAAGCCAATCATAAAACTGGTACGATAACCATTTAAACGAAGTATTTTTATCAATGATAAATGATTAGGCATTACGCTCATCAATGAAAAGCCACGCCTGCCGTAAGGCAGCGAACCCGAGATGGCAGGATGCGCTGCAAACGTGCCGGGCGCAGTGCTCAAAAAATTATCCCACACAAGACTTTTAGTTGATAACGAGTCCAAAAAAGGAGTGAAGCTGGTAGCATAAGCTTTGTCGCCGCTGAAATCGCGTGATAGCCCTTCCACCACAAGTATAACAATGTTAGGTGGCATTTTATTAAGGTTGAAAAAACTGCCTAATACGTCTTTGCTATTGTTCAGGTGCAACAAGGGATACTCTTTGCTTGTATATTCAAAAGGATGTTCTTTTTGATAAAATTCTATTTCGCTTTCAAGTTGTTTATTGTTCAACTTACTAACGGTACTGTTATCTTTTGTTTTAAAATAATGGTAACTATCTTTTATCCAAAAACTAAACTTATTGCATTCGAGATAATAGCCTCCGGCTTTTATGAAATTACTTTGTTTGGGCATTGCAAACCGAATAAAGAAAACAGAAACCACGCAGAGACAAAATAAAGAAACCGATATGGATTTCTTTATCAAAATTCTTTTAAACAGCTGGTAATACAGTACAAAATATAAAGCGATATAAATAATGAAAGGGATGTATAGTTTAAATCCGCTGGTGAGCATTTGTTTGGTGGTAAGCCACGAATCGGCAGCATTTCTCGTAAAAAATTCGTGATCAAACGGTCGTGTCCGCTCCGAAAAGACAATCAGCAAACCCAGGTACATTATTATAAATAACACATTTACAAAATGAAAGAAAACACTTGCAACATGTTTATTTATAAAGTATAAAAGCAGGAATGGAATGAGCATTATACAACTATAAATTAAGCATGCCCATACATCAAACAACAAACCAGCTAATTCGTATTTATAAGCATTTGCGATAAAAAATTTGGACGCTACGGCAATGTATTCGAATATCCTGGTAAGACATATTGTAACCGTAAATGCAATAACGATCCTAAACCAGGATTGAAGAGCATCAAAGCTTTTGTCGGATATTTTATTGGACATAAACTCTGCCCGGCTTAAATTGATTTATTGTCATCAGCGGAGCAGCTAAAGTTATTGAATAGATAGAATACTTATGTAACAAAAGCGTAAGATCATTGATTCAGGGCTACTTCAAATCATTGACTCAAATTCGGGTCTTTTAATGCATTCATACAGGGTTATGGAATGATGAGAAGTGCCGGCGGTAAAGATGGAAATTGCAGTATGGTACATCAACTTTCTATAGAACACATTGCCTGTGCCTAATTCAGGTTACAGAATAATAAAACACGTTTAATTGCTAACTGCTTCCATGGTTGATGTTGGAAGGCCGATTGCTCCCTGGTGCTTTACTTCGTAATAAAAATTCTTGCTAAAGCTGCCGACGTTCTCGTCCAGAAAATCGTGTACAGCGCCTACTGACGGAGCTTCCCAAAGACAGGTTCCAATTTTCATATTCATAGAAGGATACACGCGGTGAAGCTTAAAACCAAAGGGTAGATTTTCGCCGATGTTGTTCGTGATAGACCAGAATTTTTCAGTATCCTGGATTTGATGATGAGCGATAACTAACATAAGTATAGATTTTAACTTGTAACATAAACCTGGTTAGGGGCATCAGGTATATATTTCATTTTCTTAACGATAATAACAATGCCGTTGATAATAAAAAATTGAAACGACTTGAAACTAACAACGTTGAAAGTTGAAATTTATTTTAGAAAGTCGGTTTTTTTATTATAAGCATTGGAAGAAGATGGCTTTGGCCGAATAATTTTGTTGATGCATTTGTTCCGTTGAAAAAAGCTTAAAAGCCTGAAAAATGATTGGAACATAATTTAATAAATCGACACTTCTTTTGATTTCGCAAATCAACTCAATTATGGAAATAAAAGTTTAAATAACAGCAGAACTAGCACATGATCTCATACA
The DNA here is from genome assembly GCF_057362405.1 of Ginsengibacter sp. Lineage (NCBI taxonomy): Bacteria > Pseudomonadati > Bacteroidota > Chitinophagia > Chitinophagales > Chitinophagaceae > Ginsengibacter > Ginsengibacter sp. Next base: position 21,133 of record NZ_JBMQQG010000267.1, on the reverse strand, counting down.
CGAAGACACATGGTTCTTAAATCAATTTATAATTACGTTGTTACTATCATCCACTGATTATACTATGCAGACTTTTCATTTTAACCAACGACCATTTTTCGAGCCTGTTAGTTAATTCTTCTAACCTCACGGGTTTAGCGAGATAGTCGTTCATGCCGGCTTTTAAACATTCGTCCTGGTCGCCTTCCATGGTATTGGCAGTTAATGCAATTATTACAGGTTGAATTTCCATGGTCTCTCTTATAACACGGGTTGCCTGTATGCCATCCAACTCGGGCATTTGCATGTCCATTAAGATAATATCATACGCTTTGTTGCGCGCTTCATTCACGGCTTTAGCGCCGTCTTCAACGAGCACCGGTTTGTAGCCCAGTTTATTTAAGATGTGCGAAATAACTTTTTGATTTATAAGATTATCTTCCGCAACCAAAATTTCCAGTGGATGTTTTTCTGCAAAATTTGCAGGTAATTTTTGCCGTAAATTTTCAGGGGCAACCTTGCCATTAACCTGCGGTTGAAGCGCCTCTAATATATGCCTGCTAAGTACATGTTGCCTTATCGGCTTGCTTAATATGGAATGGAAGAGTTCAGTGTCTTTACTTAAATCTCCACCAATTGAACTAAGTACAATAACGGGGATGGTTGGGTAATATTTTTTTACTTTTTTTGCTAACTCAAGCCCATTCATATTGGGCATTTGCATATCCGTTAAAACAAGGTCAATTTGATTATCTCCAGATAAAGCTTTTAAGGCTCCTTTGCCGGAATCGACAAGTATTGGCGACAATTTCCAAAGTTCGAGCTGGCTTTTCAGGATAGCGAGGTTAGTCATATTATCATCTACCACCAATATTCTTTTGTGTTGCAGGTCGGCCATGTTATATTGGGTATAAGGATTAAGGACCTTGTGGCCTATCGTGGTTTTTATAGTAAATGAAAAAGTAGAACCCTGGCCGGCCATGCTTTCCACATGAATTTCGCCATCCATTAATTTTACCAGTTTTTCTGAAATAGTAAGCCCAAGGCCCGTACCCCCGTATTTCCTGGTGGTAGAAGAATCAACCTGGGAGAACGCGGCAAAGAGGCGATGCAACTTATCTGCCGGAATGCCAATGCCGGTATCACGTACTTCAAATTGCAGGGTCAAATTTCCTGATACATCAGCCGTAAGTAAACGAACGCCTACAAATACTTCGCCTTCATGAGTAAATTTCATTGCGTTACTTACCAGGTTTGTCAGGATTTGTCGCAGCCTTAAATCGTCTCCTACAATCTGTAACGGAACATCGTGATCAATATGATACACCACATCAAGTCCCAATGTAGCTGCCCTGGTACTAAAGATATCCAGCACATCTTCAATACAGGCCCGCAGATCAAAATCCTCATGCTCCAGTTCCATGTTGCCGGATTCAATTTTAGAAAAATCCAAAATATCGTTTATTACATTCAACAGGCTTTCGCCGCAGGTTGTAATAGTATTCGTGTATTCGCGTTGTTGGTCATTCAGGGGCGTTTCTGCCAATAATGACGACATGCCAATTACACCGTTCATCGGAGTTCTTATTTCATGGCTCATGGTTGCCAGAAAAATACTCTTCGCCTGGTTGGCCATTTCAGCATCCCGCCGAGCTTTTTCTGATTCAAGTCTTGCCTTTTGTTCTTCCATCGTTGAATGCATCAATTGCATCGTTCGTTCTTCCACTTGTTTTTCAAGCACCTTTTTTTGGGCATTAATTGTGCGCACCCTCATCCTGTAAAATCCGATGCCGGTGCCAATAATTATTAAGGCTACCAGAAGCTTGAACCACCATGTGAGCCAGAAGGGAGGTGTGATCGTAAGTTGAATGTTTATAGTGCGTGCTGACCATTCGCCTTCATTATTGAGCCCTTTAACTTTGAATACATAATTACCCGGATCAAGATTAGTGTACATTGCCGTTCTTTTGGTACCAACCTCGTTCCAGTCTTTGTCAAAACCTTCCAGCATATACGCATATTTCTTCTTATCTGCCGGTATATAATTCAATGATGCAAATTCAAAAGATATGACAGCGCTATTATAGGGAAGTGTGATGTTGCCTGTCTCGGTTATCGATTTATCACCCGAAGAAGAATTGGTTTCTTTAATGGCAATGGGAACTTTTCTATTTGCAATACGAAAATCGGTAATTACCAGCGGAGGATCAAAATCCCTTTCTTTAATATTATCCGGGTTGAATTCGTTGAACCCGTTGATGCCACCGAAATACATTAAGCCTGACCGGCTTTTGCAATAGGATTGTTTAAATTCATCTGATTGCAGCCCGTCGCCCACTCCATAATTTTTGAATTTTTTTGTTGTGGGATTGAATTGCGAAATTCCCTTGTTGGTACTTAGCCAAAGGTTCTTTTTTGAATCTTCGAGTATGCCAAATATCACATCGTTAGGTAAGCCATCTTTGGTGGTATAAACAGTAAACACATTTGTTTTTCTATCCAGGTAATTCAATCCGTCATTGGTGCCAATCCAGAGGTTACCTATTTCGTCCTCAAGAATGCAGTTTGTGCTGTTATCACTTAGACTATTTTGCTGATCATTTTGTTTGAATTGTGTTACCTTATTTTTTTTCCAGTCGAAGCGATTCAACCCGCCACCGTCTGTTCCTACCCATAGTATGCCATCCCTGTCTTCAAATAGCGACAATATGTTATTGCTGCTTAAATTTACATTCTCATGCGTGTACCTGGTGAAGCCATCTTTGTGGGGATCATAACGACACAAGCCCTTGCCCTGCACGCCTACCCACATGTTATTTTCATGATCTTTTAATATTACCCAGCCATTGTTTCCAATTAAGCTGTTGGTGTCATTGCGATCATTTTTGTATTGTTTATAGGTATTTTTTCTTGGGTTGAAAACAGTTATACCGTCGCCCCAGGTACCTATCCATATATTTTCATCTTTATCCTGCGCAACACTTAAAATATAGTTTCCGCAGATCGAATTCTTATTACCATCCTCATGTTTGTATTGAGTAAACTTTCCGGTCTTTCTATCGAACAAATTTAATCCGCCGCCATCTGTTCCGATCCAGATACGCTCTTTCGTATCTTCATAAATGCTTAATACATTATTATTACTAAGCGTATTGCCCGTGAGGTTATGTTTGTAATGAGTGAATCTGCTTCTATCCGGGTTTATGAAATTTACACCCGCATTATAAGTGCCGATCCAGATATTTCCCCTGGGATCTTTGTAGATGCAATTAATGGAACTACTGCTTAGGCTATTGTTGTCAAAATCATCATGCTCATAATTTTGAAATATTTCTGTCCTGGGATCAAATTTGCTGATACCACCGTTTTCTGATCCGATCCACAAAATACCCTCATTGTCTTCAGCGATAGAAAAGATCACATCATCGCATATGCTATTCGCAGTATTATTCTTTTTAAATGCACGAAACTTTCCTGTAATCCTGTTGAATAAATTTAAACCGCCCCCGACGGTGCCGGCCCAGATGTTATGCCTGCTGTCTTCAAATACAGTCCAGATATTATTACTACTTATTGAATTGGGATCGTCATCATTGTGCTGAAACCGGGTGAACGTTCTCTTCTTTTGGTCAAACATGTTAAGGCCACCATTTGTAGTAGCGATCCAGATATTGTGCTGACTGTCTTCTATCATGCCGGTAACGCCATTATCGCTTAAGCTATGTTCGTCATTCTTATTATTTACATAGTGAATAAACCGGTTTCGTTTGGGCTCAAATACGTCAATACCAGTTTCAGTGCTTATCCATACTTTGTTATCGCTGGCAACAAGGAGATTTCCTAGAAGATTCCCTGAGATACTATTCGGGTTTAAAGGATCGTTCTTAAAATGGGTAAACTGATCTTTCTCGCGGTCATACTTGTTTAGTCCGCCGCCCCAGGTTGCAATCCATAGATCGCCATTCTTAGCTTCTGCAAGTTCTTTAATATAATTATGGCTAAGGCTTTCGGAATCTTTTGAATCTTTTTTATAGACGGTTATATTATAGCCATCGTATTTATCAAGGCCATCCTGGGTCCCAAACCACATAAAACCATCACTTCCCTGTGCAATTGAAAGAACATTACTTTGCGAAAGGCCGGCACTTGTCTGCAAATGCTCAAATCTCAAATTCCTGGTTTGCGACCATCCGAAAAAAGGAATCAGTAACAAGAGAAAAAAGCAGGAAGTGATTTTCATAAAATTTTAGACAAGCAGGTCTGCAAGTGTTAAAGATCGCGTTGTAGCTTGTTTACAGACACAACGAATATTTGAAAAAATAATTGCTCTCGGGCTAAAATATGATTGGCTAAAGCAAAATGAAAAGAAGTATTTTTTGGAAGGTTTGCTTAACTACTGCTATCTAAATAGAGTTTTGCGACGCAATTTTATATGCGTTTTGCCTGAAATTTATTTCATCTTGCTTTCAATTTCCGCTAAATCAATTTGATTTCCCAACTGTTGAAACTCGGGTTGTTGCATTAAGCGGGTCTTATCGTTAAAGCCATCACCAACTGCTTTTATTAAATCGTCCCGGGTCGCTTTTGCATTTTGGCCCCTGGCATTTAGTATAGCGGAGAAATACCAGGCTTCACTATTTGTAGGATCAATATATTTATAGAGATTCACAAAGTTTTGCGCATCTGCATCCCGGTGCCCTGTTATAAGCTGGTTGCTGATAGAATAAAATGCCAAAGACAAATAAGCCTTTAAACGCTTATACATGGCGCCTTCAGCATTCGCATCTTTAGCTTTTGCTTCAATGTCATTTATGGTCTTCATCCAGTAATTCATATCTCCTTGTCGAAATTGTTTTTCATATTCAGTCTTTAGATTTTTTTCTGTTGTAAGCAGGCTTTTTCTTGCCTGCAATTGCTTTTTATAAGCCGGATCACTTTTTAATAAGGCATCTTTTTCTTTAAACCAATTCACTTCGCTGGTTAATCCTTCCAGCATGTTTATTGAAAGCTTGCATTCCTCCGTTGCTTTTAAATAGTTGTTTTCTGATACATATTCATCAATTCTTTCTTTGCTATTGCTAATGTAATTGCCGATTAAACTGTTATTGACTGGAATCGTTCTTGTTTCCATTGCATCGAACTGCCAACCGGCAAAAGCAATGTCCATAGTGTTTTCCGGTGCCCATTCATGTATACCATCAAAGAAAATGATCCGGTGTCTTGTTTGCGTTTGATCAAGACCGTTAGCAATGGCAACGAGGTCTGTCATATTCAAATCTCCTTCGCCCGCAATAGCAGTAAAACTGAAATTGAAATTGCCGGCATTGAGTATATCAGGCAGCACGGCGCCGTTGGCTATTACTCCTTTTATTTGGTTCTGGTGTAAACCAATATAGGTTGCTACTTTTGCGCCGCCTGAAAAACCACAGAGATATATTCTGTTTGGATCAATTTTTAATCGCCTTTGAGAATCGCCGGCAAGGGTGCTCCATATATTTTCAGCAGTTGGCCAATCGTTGCCATTTTTCGAATTATTACTTCCAATTAAAATAAAATCATATTTATCTGCCAATGCTTTGTACTTGTCTACCGGTAAAGAGCCGTCACCATGAGGATCGAAAAAATAGACTACAGGTAGTGCTTCACCGTTGCCACTGGCGGGTATATATAATGCATATGATTGTTGAGGATCAGCTTTGCAAATAACATGTGCAATAACTTGCCCGGTTTTAAAACTGTCGGCTGCGAAGACTGCATTTGCAATGGTGGTATCGACATCATTAGTTTCTTCACCAGCGTTCCTGCTGTTCCTGCCTGCGCAGGAAATTATATAAAAGAAAAGAATGCTTAGTCGTACAAAACGAATTGCTTTCATAAATAAATGATGTGAAGCAAAAATAATTTTATTTTGATAAGACTTTTACGACAGGTTTTATGCTGCTTTTCAATTCCGGAACTTCAGATGCCTTCTCTTAATTTCCTTTTATAACTTTTATTGTTTGAGTCTGGTCTGATTTAATAATGGTAAGAAAGTAAGTTCCCCTGGCCAGGTTACCTGTTGCGTCTATTGCCATAACGTTAGTTCCTGCGAATATGGATTTAGTTGCTGTAACAATCCGTTTGCCTCTTACATCAGTTAAAACAAAAATTGCTTTATCGGCTGATGGTGATTGAATTGTTATTACCAATCTATCTCTGAAAGGATTGGGATTGGCCGTCACGAAATTTTTATTAAGGTCACTTCTTAACTGCACAACTTCACTGAACTTAATGCCGGCATCCTTGTCCACTATTTTAAGCCGGTAATAATACACTGATGCCGGTTCTATTAAGATGTTATCGCTGTAACCATAACTATTGCTCCCGATGGCTATTGTTTGACTGGTTGCTGCGAATTGCTGACCATTGCTGCTTCGTTGTAATTCATAATAAGCCACGTTTTCTTCATTGGCAACTTTCCAAACGAGCTTGTTTATTAGCCCATTATTTTTCCCGGTGAAGTTTACGAGTGTTACCGGCAACGGACCACTCTCGGGCACTTCGATAAACGATGAACCGATATATGGATTCGCACCATTGGCAATATCGAGATCTATTAATTTATTAAATGAAGACGTTTCGGGATCAAAGGAAAATATAACTCCCGCATTATTTACACCTCCGTCGTAAGTAGCGCCATATAATTTTGCGTCACTGGCCTGCATTAAATTGCCATAGGGTTTGGCTCCGTTGTATCCATTAAAATCATCCAATTTGTTGAATGTATTAGTCAGCGGATCTAAAGAAAACATCACCCCATAATCGGCTGCGCCACCCTTGCTGGTTAGCGCATATAGCTTACCGTTAGTTGCTATTACAAAACTGCCGTAGCTAAAACCGCCATCGTTATAATAATTAAAATCCTTAATCTCGGAATAGACCATGGTTAGGGGGTCGAAAGAGAAGATAACACCTGCACCTGTTGTGTCGTGCCTCTGTACGTAGCCGTTGCCACCCTGGTTTGTTATGCCGTATAACTTTCCATTTGCAGCCTGTACCAGGTTGCCATATGGATTTCCGCCGTTCTTATAATTAAAATCGAAGAGTTTTGTAAACACAGAGGATGAAAGATCAAAAGAAAAGATTGAACCAAATCCATATTTACCATCATTAGAAGTTAGCCCGTATAATTTGCCATCAACAGCTTGCAAGAGACTGCCATAAGGATTATCGCCGTCCCCTTTCTCAAAATCCTTCATTTTCGTATAAGTTGAAGTTGCGGGGTCGAAAGAAAACATGACTCCTGCATTATTGCTTCCTCCTTTGCTGGTCATTGCATATAACTTTCCATCCGAATACCGAACAAAACTGCCGAAGGGATTTGCCCCGTTACTGCTATCAAAATCCATAAGCTTTTTATAAGCTGAAACAGCAGGATCGAATGAATAGATAATGCCCTGGTTGCGAATGCCCCCAAAAGGCGTCATTCCATATAGCTTGCCATCGGCTGCCCTCATAAGATGGCCTGACGGTCGTTGGCCCATTACATCGGTACCAAAGTCTTTCAACTTCATATAGGCGCCTGAAGAAGGATCAAAAGAAAAAATTACTCCTGCATCGGCTACACCCCCCTGGAAAGTAGTGCCATAAAACTTTCCGTCATTTGCCAATGTCATATTGCTAAAAGGGCTTTTCCCATCACGATTATTAAAAGCTTTTTCAATCGTATATTTCGAGGTAGAAGTATCGAAAGAAAAAATTATCCCGAGGTTAGCATTACCACCTTCTGATGTCATGCCATATATTTTACCATCCGCGGTCTGCACCAGGTTACCTAACGGTTCTCCACCATTCGCACCGTCAAAATCCTTGAGTTTTATATAGGTTAATGTTGAACTTTCAAAAGAAAATAGGACCCCCTCATTATGGCTTCCTCCTTTGTATGTCATTCCATAGAATTTTCCATCAGTTCCATTCAGCAGGCTGCCATGTGGATAATAACCACTGGCATAATCAAAATCTTTCAGTTTTGCAAATGTGAGATTGCCAGTATTGAAGGCAAAAATTACCCCGGATTGGTTGCCGCCACCATTGGCACACATACCGTATAGTAAACCGTCGTTACCCTTTACAAGGCTACCTAAGGGAACTGCACCATTTACATTATCGAGGTCATCAACTTTAGTGATCTTAAGTGACACGGGATCAAAATAAAAAATGGTACCAAGATTTTGGTTTCCTCCTTCAGCAGTCATTCCATACATTTTGCCGTCAGCCGTTTGTATAAGGCTTCCGCACGGATTAGCGCCATTGTCATTATCAAAATTAAACAGCTTTGTGTAAGTTGATGAAGAAGGGTCAAATGAGAAAATCACGCCGGAGTTTAGGTCTCCGCCAAACGAAGTCATGCCGTATAATTTTCCATCACTTGCCTGGATAAGGCTTCCTGAAGGTTGTGCCCCATTTTCACCATCAAAATCAAAAAGCGTCGAGTAGTCAGATGTCGCCGGATCGAAGGAAAAGATCACACCCGCGTCAACGGCGCCGCCATTAAATGTCATGCCATAGAGTTTTCCGTTGGATGCAAGCGTTAAAGCAGAATAGTAAGGATTGAGGCCGGGATTTTGAAAAGATCGCTGAACCGCCAGTTTGTTGGAAAGACGATCAAACTTATTGATTGTGCCTCCACCATCCTTTCCTCCTCCAAAAGTAATTCCGTACAATGATTGTGACCTGACGACCAGGGTGACAGCAAAAAGCAAAATAAGAGTAAGTAAATTTTTCTTCATTTCAGTTAGGGGTTTAAGATTACATTAGGTAAGTTAATTATAAGCAATGCAGTATAAAATTAGTTAGCAAATAATCAAGATTATATGAGGGTGATCTATGATATAAATGACCTAAATCATGATCAGTAACAGTTAGTTTTTTCGAAGGAAGAAAGGATGGCAATAGTGTATTTTACTGAACAGATTTTTAGAAGGAATTTGACCAAATAATTGTCCTTCTTAAAAAGTGGTTAATCCAGGGATAATGTAAATCTTCAATTTACTTTAAAGGAGTGTTTGCAATTAGTAACGCAAAGCTAGAGAATAAATTCTTGAATCAATTTTATTTATTCATATCATAACCTGCGACTTTCCACAGAAAAGTGTAAGTTTTATTCTGCCAAAGGAGGACGGTCAACTAAATCATTTCCTGTAACTTTTCCACAACCACTTCCACTTCTTCTTTTGTGTTGTATTTACTAAAAGAAAAGCGTACGGTAATTTGATTGGGATTATTATTGATGGCTCTTATTACATGGCTTCCGGCATCGGCGCCGGAAGTGCAGGCGCTGCCGCCACTTGCGCAGATATTATTGATGTCGAGATTGAAAAGAAGCATTTCAGATTTTTCTGATTTGGGAAATGCAGCGCTTAAAACAGTATATAAACTATTGCCTGCATAATCGCCATTAAAGTAAACATCGGGAATATTTTCCTTCAGCGTTTTCTTCATATAATTCTTAATACTGCTTATATATTCCTTATCCGTTTCATGATTGGCTGTTGCCAGCTCCAGCGCTTTTGCAAAACCAACGATTCCATATAAATTTTCAGTGCCGGCACGCATGTTTCGTTCCTGGCTGCCACCATTTATGAAGGGATGAATTTTGATATTTTCATTTATGTATAAAATGCCAACTCCTTTTGGTCCGTGAAATTTGTGGCTGGCGCCTGTAATAAAATGTACAGGAAGTTTTCGCAAATCAAAATTATAATGGCCTACAGTTTGAACTGTATCTGAGTGAAAAATGGCATTGAATTTTTTGCAGAGATTTCCAACAGCTTCAATATCTGTGATGTTACCAATTTCATTATTGGCATGCATTAATGTAACAAGGCATTTTTTATCGCTTTCTTTCAGCAATCTTTCAAGATCACCCATATCAATATGGCCGTTCGGTAATACCTTCACAAAGGCAAACTCCGCTTCTCCTTTTTTGCCGAGATATTCCACGCAATGTAATGTGGCGTGGTGTTCTATAGGCGAAGTAATAATTCTTTGGCACCCTAAATCATGCACTGCGGCATTGATGGCAGTGTTGCTGCTTTCGGTGCCCCCACTGGTAAAAAATATTTCGGCGGGATGTGCATTTAATATTTTAGCAACTGACTTTCTTGCATTTTCAATAGCCATTCTTGTTTCTCTGCCATAAGAATATATTGACGATGGATTGCCAAATTTTTCGGTAAAATAAGGCATCATCGATTCCAGCACTACAGGATCCAATGGAGTTGTCGCAGCGTTATCGAAATAAATTCGAACCCCAACCCCTAAAGGGGCACTTGAATGATCATTTATCATCTGGTTTTTTTCCATAATAGTTCGAACAATGTTCCCCTAGGGATTAGGGGTCTACATCGCCTCCCTGATATCGTTCATAATTTTCTTGGCGATATTTTCGGCGGTGGTCTCAAAGTTACTTTCTGAGTAAATTCTTATGATAGGCTCTGTATTGCTGGTTCGCAGGTGAACCCAATCTTTATCAAATTCAATCTTTAACCCGTCTTCCGTATTAATAGGATGGGTTTTGTATTTATCTTTTATTTTTTTAAAAACTTCCTTTACATCGACACTGGTTTCCAGTGCAATTTTATTTTTTGAAATAAAATAATCAGGATAGGTACCACGAAGTTGATTAATTGATTTTTGAGAATGAGCCAGGTGGGTAAGGAATAAACCGATACCTATCAACGCATCCCGCCCGTAATGAAAGTCAGGAACGATAATACCCCCATTTCCTTCACCACCTATTACCGCGTTTACTTCTTTCATTTTATTAACCACATTCACTTCTCCTACGGCGGATGGGAAATACTCACCACCATGCTTATGCGTAATTTCTTTCAGCGCTTTGGTTGACGACATATTGCTTACTGTGTTTCCCTTTCTCTTACTCAATACATAATCTGCAACAGCAACCAGTGTATATTCTTCACCAAACATGCTCCCGTCTTCACTTACAAAGCAAAGCCTGTCCACATCGGGATCTACAGCAATCCCCAGGCTTGCATTTTGTTTTTTTACTTCATTGCTCAGACTCGTAAGATGCTGGGGAAGCGGCTCGGGGTTATGGTCGAATTTTCCGTTAACCTCACCATTTAAAACAATGACGTCTTTTACGCCCAGCGCTTTTAACAATGCAGGAATGTAAATAGCGCCTGAACTGTTAATTGCGTCAACAACAATTTTATATTTAGCTTTCTTTATAGCAGCTACATCAACGAGTTCGTAATTTACAACCGCATCAATGTGCTTTTCCATGTAAGAACTATCGCGGGTATATGTGCCGGTTTTGTCAACCGTGGCAAAAGTAAAATCTTCCTTGTCGGCCAATTCCAAAACTTTTTCACCAGCTTCACCACTTATAAATTCACCACTATTATTGAGCAGTTTCAGTGCGTTCCATTCTTTCGGATTGTGGCTGGCAGTTAAAATAATGCCGCCTGAAGCCGATTCATATTGTACCGCGATTTCAACCGTTGGAGTAGTGGTTATTCCAATGTCGATCACATCAAAGCCATAAGCCATAAGCGTATTGGCGCAAAGGTCGCTTACCAATTCGCCGCTCATTCTGCCGTCTCTGCCGATAATAATTTTTTTATTGTCCCCCTGCGTTTTCAGCCACGCAGCAAATGCCGCCGTGTATTTAACGATGTCCGGCGGGGTAAGGTTTAGTCCTGGTTTTCCTCCAATAGTTCCTCTTATACCGGAGATGCTTTTTATCAGTGCCACTTGTTCATGTGTTTATGGAGTAAAGATAAAGTAAATTAGATAAATTGATGTCTCAGGGCATTTTGATTATTGGTTATTAGGGCATTGGCTGTTGGCTTATTGGCCATTGACTATTGCCTAATTATTTACATTTGCTTATGAGTAAAAACAAGCCCTGGTTTAAAGATTGGTTTAATTCACCATATTATCACCAGTTGTATTTTAAGCGTGATGAGGCGGAGGCTAGAAATTTTATTAGAAAGCTGATTGAACATTTGCAGCCGGCCAAAGAATCTTTTATGCTGGATATCGCCTGCGGCAGGGGACGTCATTCAAGGATTTTAGCAGGCATGGGGTTTGATGTAACAGGCGTAGACCTTGCGGCGGAAAGTATTAAAGAAGCAAAAAAGTTTGAAGCCGAAAACCTGCACTTTTTTGTTCACGATATGCGGCTTCCTTTTTGGATTAATTACTTCGACTATGCATTTAATTTCTTTACAAGTTTCGGATATTTTAATACCAGGAGGGAACACGAGAACTCTATCAGAACCATTGCGCAATCTATAAAACCCGGGGGCGTTTTTGTTTTAGATTATCTCAATACTCACTATGTTGAGGAACACTTCGTACCGCAGTCGAAACTAAAAATAGACGACGTTGACTATTATATTAACAAGTGGTTTGATGAAACCCATTTCTATAAAAAAATAATTGTAGAAGATGTAGCATTAAAGAAGAGAGTTGAACACCAGGAAAAAGTTGTGAAATTCTCTTTGGGAGATTTTACAGATATGCTATCTTATCATCATTTACAGATCCAGGAAGTTTTCGGAGACTATAATTTTAATCCTTATCATATCAAAAATTCTCCAAGGATGGTAATAATATCGAAGAAAGTAAATTAGCCTGCTATTATCTTTTGGAGTTCTTGATTGCCCGGACCTTTAGGTCGGGGTGAAATGAAAAGGTCTAATGGCTATAGCCACTTACCCGAAAACACCGGATATATTAAAGCGGAAAAGCAACAAATATATTTGTGCCCAGCCTAAAGGATCGGGATTATTGATAGGCGAACGAAACAGACAGCCAGGTTAGTTTTTATTATTCACCAACATCCATTTTGCCGTTTCGTACATTGCGGAAGTTAGTTGCGAAAGGTGATTAATTACGGAATCTTTTTGTACAGGTGTAAGTGGAACTTCACCAGGCCGCATAGGCATCAATTCCTCTTTTTTAATTCGCAGATTTTTTACAAAATAATAGTCGTTGGTAACAACGCCAATATTTCCTTCATCATGATGAATGATAAACGCTGCGTTCATTTCATTCTTTGAATGCAACACATCCCTTCCCAGCGTAGTGTTAGTGTACGACATGTGCAGCATACCTGCAAGTGTTGGCAAAATATCAATCTGGGAAACTACTTCAGTTTTTTTCTGAGGTGTTATTAATTGTGGCGCATAGAATAACATCGGTACATGTTCATCACTTAACCGACCCGATGTCCATGCTTCGGGATACATTTGGGAAGCTTCTCCCTCTACACCATGATCACCAACAAAGACGAAGATTGTATTATTAAACCAAGGCTGCGTTTTTCCTTTCTCTATCATTTTTTTAAAACAGTAATCCGTGTAGCAAAACGATTGAAATTCCTGCTCAGATTCAAAACCGTATTTTACTAATGTATCTTCATTAACGAATTTTCTTACAAAATCAGAGTCTTCTAACGGTATAGTGTAGGGGCGGTGATTATCGGCAGTTTGAATAATTGCAAAAAAAGGTTTGTCCTGTTTGGAAAAAACGTTTTCGGCGTTGAGAAAAAGATTTTTATCGCTGATTCCCCACACATTTATTACGGGAGATTTATACGATCCTTCCTGGTAAAGATTAATGCTGTCAATATTTTTGACAAGCCCCTCGAAATTGTTGAAGTTGCTATTGCCACCAAGAAAATAAAACTTCTTATAGTCAGTGAAATCATTAATAATAGTATGCTGATTCACGGCTTCAGGATTGCGTGACGAAAATTCAGAAAGCTGAACATCAGGTGTGCCCGTTAGAATGCCAAAAACGCCCCTTGCTGTGCCAAATGTTGGCGTAAAACAACGATCAAAAAATAAACCACTATCGCACATGGATTTAAAAAAAGGGGTAGTATTAAGCGGGTTGCCACTCATACTGCTCTTGTACATACTGAAGCTTTCGCATATAACCAACACAATGTTGGGCCTGCTTTCCAACGCCTTGCTGTCTGGCAGCACCAGCCTGCTGTAATCTTTGTCAGCAATATTTTGAGCATCAAGATGCAAAAAATTTGCAATCAACGGGAAATAAGATTTCGCTTTTGCATCCTCAAAAGAAGGCCGCCTGAATTGAAGTGTGGTAAAAAAATTTTGCAGTGGATTTAAAGCAACATAAGATTTGAAATTATCATTCAATTGGAAAGCATCTTTCCATTTTAAGGGGCTAAACGAGAAAATGCCATAAAGAGACCAGCCTAAAAAAAGTATAGCTGCAGCATGCCATCTTTTTCTGTAGACCGCATTTGTATTTAAATTTCTTTTTAAGGTTTGTACATGGGTTTTTTTGAAAACCTTCGCCATTAACAAAACAGTAAGCGCAAGGCTGCTCAGAATCCAAACCATCGGATAACTTTCCCAAAGCATTTTAGTAGATGTAAGAGGATCTTCGGCAAAATTTAGTGCGCTCGCATTGATGCGGGTATGATTGTAACTGAAATTGCCAAAATCTGCTCCGAAAAAAAAGAAAACGATCAGCGTTGCAAATGCAAGATAGTAAGACCATAAACGCTTATTTCTTTCAGAAAAAAAAGGCGAAAATCTCGGGTATACTGAAATGATGGCAATGGGCAATAAAATAATGGCAATCCATTTTGCATCGTATCGAAAGCCCAGCCAGAATGATGGAAGCAAAGACGAAATGGTAATATTTACGGGCTTGAATAAAAATACTGTAGCTACCCGGAAGAGCGTAAAAACCAGGATATAAATAAGCCACAATACAAAGATCCACTGAATCGTCAATGGGACATTTCTAATCAATTTGGCTTTAACAATCATGGTTTAAAAGTCGTAAAGGTAATATTCATTAAGGAGCTAATTATGAGCGATTGCATTTCTCTTTAAATTATTCAACATCATATACCGGGCGGTTTCATAGTATGCCTGCGTAAGTTCTTTTATTGCCTGCATGTCTTGTTCTACTAACGGTGTTTTAGGCAATGGGTCATTGCTGTTGCTATACCTGAAATCTTCTGTGCCACTTAAAAGATTATGAACGTAGCAATATTCATCGGTAACCATGCCAATTTGTTTAAGGTTGGGATCAAATAAAAAAGCTGCATATTTAAAACGGGCAGTACTAACGTGAATGGTGTCAAACAGATTTTTACCAATAGTAGTATTGGTATAACGTATATGCGCAAGTGCAGATACGGATGGCAAAAGATCGACCTGCGAACAGGTTCTGTCAATACGTTGCGGTGCCAGCAAAGAAGGAGCATAAAAGAGCAAGGGAACGTGTTGCGTCGTTAATCCATCTATATTCCACGCTTTTGGAAACATGTTTCCAACATCACCACGAATGCCATGGTCGCCAACAAAAGCAAAGATGGTGTTATTAAAATACTTTTCTTTTTTGGCAGCTTCAATAAATGTTTTAAAACTAAAATCGGTATATCGAAAAGCATTTAATTCATCATTACTTTCGAAGCCATATTTTTTCAAAGTATCTGTGGGATATTTTTTTATTTCGAATGTTGATTTGTCTTCACCCGGAATCGTATATGGCCTGTGATTATCTGCAGTTTGAATTACTGCTACAAACGGGCTGGTTTGTTTCTTAAAAACATCATTGGCTGCAAGAAATAACCTTTTGTCACTTATTCCCCACACGTCAATTGAATTGGCTTTATAATCGTCCTGTTCGTACATGTGAAGGCTATCGATATTGTTAGTAAGCAATCCTCTTATATTGGCCCAGCTTAAGCTTCCCCCAATAAAATAATATTTATCATATCCTGTGTAGTCGTTTATAATTGTATGCTCGTCTACTGCAGAGGGATTGCGGCTTGCCGTATTGGGATATTCAACATCAGGTATGCCGGTTATAACAGCCCAAACTCCTCTTGCCGTTCCGTATGCCGGAGTGAAGCACCTGTCAAAAAAAATTCCGTGGTTACACATTTCATTAAAGTAAGGTGTAGTGTTCAGCGGATTTCCCCACATGCTGCTTTTATAAGCGCTGAAGCTTTCGCATATAATTACTACTACATTAGGCCTCGTTGTATTGCCTTGCGGTAAAAATGTTCTTTTATAATTTAGCGTACTACTGTCAGCGTTAGTTATTCCAAGCGACGATACCATCAATGGATAATATTCTTTCACTTTTTTAATATCGTAAGTAGAGTTCCTGAATTGAAGCGTACTCAGAAAACTTTGAATGGGATTTAATGAAAGATTTGCTCTAAAATCATCGTGAAAAGAAAACGCATCACTCCATCGTAATGGATATTGGTTCAGTCTTCCAAAAATTCCAATTCCCAGAATTAAAGCAAAAACAATTCCTATCAATACTTTTGAGAAGCCTTTACCGCGATATAAAGACAGTTGCATTTTTTTAAACCATCTCATAATAAGACCATATAACAAAATAACGCTGACGATGATGAGAAGTATTAAAGTAACCACAGGATAGGTTTGCCAAACCATATTCATCGAAATTTTGGCGTCGGCGGTATAATTTAAGACACTGGCGGCTAAACGCTGATGGAGGTAGTCGAAATGCTCAAAGTCGACAGCATAAAGAAATACCAGCGAAAGGGTTATTATAAAAAAATAAGTTTTGAAAATTTTTCTGGAGATATTATTTTCAAAAGGATTGCAATTTTTTGTACCTAACAGCCACGCAAGGATTAACGCAAATAATATTCCCATGTAAACCAAAGATGTTTTAGGCACATGCCCTTTCTTCATAAAAATTATGAGTAATACCATAACAACTATGGTCAGGATTATTTGCGCAATGCTCCCAGCCGTAAGACGATTTTTATTGTTATAATTTAAATGAAGATTTCCAATGAGAAATGGAAACAGCACGATACCGCACACAATCCTCGTATCAAAATTTAATCCTAACAAGAATGCTTTAAAGCAATTGGCAAATGAATATTGGGAAGGCCTGAAATGGTAAAAAAATACAAATCGCATAATCGTCATAAAGATCAGAAATGCAATTGCCGTTAAAAACATCCATTTAACGAGACGGGGTAAAGCGATTTTTTTCATTTAGAAAATTAAAGGACTGCAAATTTCCATTAAAGAAATCGAAAAAGATGATAAAGCAAATGTAAATATTTGGCAAGTGTTTTATGCAATGGTTATTTTTGTGCGAAGTGGTATTGATATAAATATTAAAATCTATGTTCCTGCCTGACGCTGTAACACGCTTTGACTACAGGGTATTTTCAAAAGTTAATGGGCAATGGCATACACCATTTCTCGATGAATTTATACCGTTTGTTCGCGAACCGTTTGTATGGATGCCGTTTTATTTTTTTCTCGTGCTATTTACGACCATTAACTTCAAATTAAAAGGCTTGTACTGGACGTTGTTCTTTATCTTAAACGCCATAATAAGCGATTATGTAAGCAGCACCATTATAAAGGGTAATTTTATAAGAATCCGGCCGTGCCACGACCCTGCAATTGCAGACACCATTCGATTTCTCGTTAGTTACTGCCCGGAGAGCTCCAGTTTTACTTCTTCACACGCCGTGAATCATTTTGCGGCTGCAATGTTTATATTTACAACGTTCAGGAAGGCAGTCAGCCCCAAATGGGCTTATCTTTTTTTATGGGCTTTGTTAATTTCGTATGCCCAGGTCTATGTCGGGGTTCACTTTCCGTTTGATGTATTTTGTGGTGCAATAGTTGGCGCAATACTTGGTTACATTCCGGCTAAATTATTTAATACCAAAATAGGTCTGTTATCAACCTGAAGAAAATTATATGTTAGAATTTGTTATTTTATTTTTTCTTATTCTGCTCAATGCCTTATTTGTGATGAGCGAAATGGCCCTGGTTTCATCAAAAAAAAACAGGCTGGAGGCAAGCGCCGCAAAAGGTGACATAAGATCCAAAACTGCACTTGGTCTGAAAGAAAACCCGGATATATTTTTGTCTACTACACAGGTTTATATAACTTTAATTTCCATTTTAACCGGTGTATACTCGGGCGAAAAATTCGGTAAGTATTTACAACCATACCTTGAACGTATTCATTATATAAAGCCTTACGCTGCCACCATTTCAACGGTTATTATAGTTATACTGGTAACTTTTTTATCAATTCTTTTTGGGGAATTAGTACCCAAAAGAATTGCCATTATGCGACCCGAAAGAATTGCCAAACTTGTTGCAAGGCCCATAAAAATATTGAGCAGTATTTCTTTCCCCATCGTATGGTTGTTAAGTTCGCTTAACTCAGGTATTTTCAAATTATTAAATATCAGGTATAACAAAGACAACCAGGTAACGGAAGAGGAAATAAAGGCAATGATTAATGAAGGAAGTGAATCAGGTACCATTGAGGAAGAAGAAAAAGACATCATTGAAAGGGTGTTTCATTTGGGCGACAGGAACATCACTTCGCTGATGACCCACCGTACAGATATTGTTTGGTTCGAAATAAACGAAGAACTTTCATCAGTAAAGGAAAAGATAAAGGAATTTCAGCATTCAGTTTATCCGGTATGCGAAAACAATATTGACGACATAAAAGGGGTCGTTTATATAAAAGAAATGTATCTGCAACCTGACGCATCTCTTTCTTCGCTGATGAGAAAAGCATTGTTTGTTCCGGAAAATAATTCAGCCTACCAGGTGCTCGAAAAAATTAAGGCTACCAAAATTCATTATGCCTTTATCGTAGACGAATATGGCAGCCTTTTGGGTATGATAACGGTGAAGGATATACTAAACGCCATAGTGGGAGAGATGCCAGAGGCCGAAGACGACGATTACGAAATTGTTGAAAGAAAAGATGGAAGTTTTTTGGTAGATGCGCAAATTCAATTTTACAATTTTCTTACCCGCTTCGATAAAACGATTTGGATCAATGAAGGTGAAAATGAATTTGATACCCTCGCCGGATTTATTTTGCATGAGTTAAAGCGTATTCCTGCAACGGGCGATACTTTTGAATGGCGTGGTTTTACATTTGAAATAATAGATATGGACGGGCAGCGTATTGATAAAGTGCTCGTGCAGATTTCTGATGAGATCAGGCAGGAAATGGATTAGTTGGTTAAAAAGTTTATTAGTTAATGGGTTGATTAGGTTAGGAAGAAAGACAGTTTAGCTATTCCACTTTACTAATAAACCGATTAACTTTTTAACCAATTACCTCAACTACTATAACTCAATTTCCTGATCAAGTCAGCAGGCAGTTTCGGGAGGTTTTTTCTTTCAATTAAAAAAGTGGCAAGCCCTGCAATATCCCTAAAAATGTAATGGCTGTTCAGCGCACCTTCCAAATAACCACGGCCGCTTGTATTGCCTGTTCCCATGCGCATTCCAATCATTCTTCTTACCATATCTATATGTTTGTGCCGCCAGTTGGCTAGTTGATGGTCGGTTTCGATAAGTGCATCAAGAATTTGGTAAGATGTTTGAAAAACGGGAAAATCCCTGTAAAGCATGATGAACAATGCAGCCCGCATGGCTTCTGGGGAAAACAAGGGTTTTTCTATACGACTCTCATCTGTTGCAGAATTTTCATTGTTGAAAAAAATAGCATCAAAATCATTAATTCTTTTTGCTTCCTTTTCATTTAGTCCATTTTTATAAATATGCCGGTAATCACTCCAGAAAGGATGAAGTTGATCTGTGAGAGGAAATTGACTTGGATAATTTTTCCATAAATCATTTTCAAAAAAAGGAATTCTTTCGAGCCATTTATTTACAAGCGATAAAAGACTTACGGCATTCTCTGCCTCATTAATTGCATTAAAATCTTTTTCATCAAAGCCACCTTCGTTAGTACGCTTGTAATAAGTTTTATTAAAGCGATTTTCCATCTGTAAGCCCAGCCTGGCTTCAATCAGCCTGAACTGTAGACTTTGAAAACCGGAAGCGGGTATTAAAAGGTTTCGGAATTCAAGAAAATCCAGCGGCGTCATTGTTTCGAGTAAGGTTACCTGTTGGGCTAGCAGTTCAAGTATTTTTATGATCCTGTTCAGCCGGTGGCGAACAAGGTTCAAATCTTCTGAATTATCATTAATTTTTTCTTTCTTAAATACGCTCATTATAAAATCAAGCTCAAATAAGATTTGTTTAAACCAAAGCTCATATGCCTGGTGAATAATAATAAAGAGTATTTCGTCGTGGGCCGGTTCGTTACCGGGTTTAAAACTTTCAGGGTGCTGTGCTTTAAGAATTGCGTCCAATTGGAGGTAATCGTTGTAATACATTCTCTTGTTATCTGACATAAGTACTTATTAATAATTTCAAAATTAGAACGAATTATTTTGGAAGCGGCGGTTATTAAAATGCCTAAATTTATCCGCTAATTTATTTTTAGTTTTGTTGATTAACTCAGGAAGTTTTATGAAAACATATATGTCGTTTGCTTCAACCTTATTGATATTTGTAACCTGTGTAATGTTAAGTTCTGCGAATAGTGTAACGGCCCAAACGGGCAGGTTTCCCAATAAGGCTTCAGTTCACCCATCGTGGAGCGAACAAAGTAATATTTATGAAGTGAATTTGCGCCAGTATACAGCTTCGTCCTCTATCAAAGATTTTGAAAAAAGCCTTCCCCGATTAAGAAAAATGGGCGTGGAAATTCTTTGGTTTATGCCAATTAATCCTATTGGGATAGAAGGCAGAAAGATGACAACTACGGATTTGGGAAGTTATTATTCGGTAAGAGATTACAAAGCCATAAATCCTGAATTTGGTACTATGGCAGATTGGAAACAGATGGTAAAACTTTCTCACAGTTTGGGCTTCAAAGTCATAATTGACTGGGTTCCGAATCATACTTCTCCTGATAATCCGTGGATAAAGAATCATCCTGATTTTTATAAAAGAGATAGCGTTGGGAACACAGTCTATGACGCTGATTACACAGATACAAGGAACCTTAGTTATGACAATATGGAACTGCGTGATAGCATGATTGACGTCATGAAATTCTGGATTACTCAAACCGGCATTGATGGTTTTCGTTGCGATCACGTAGATCCAATACCTCTCGATTTTTGGAAGACCTGTATTGATTCTTTAAAGAAACTGAAAGACGTATTTATGTTAGCTGAAAGCGAGAATCCTAAACTTCATACTGTTGGCTTTGATGAAACATATGGATGGAGCGTTATGTGGGCGACGGT
>NZ_JBMQQG010000266.1:0-15204 GCF_057362405.1 Ginsengibacter sp. | reverse complement strand
GTCAACAGGCGATTTCAATTTTTCCTGCGGAAACAATCCTGTAGTAACGCTGCTTCCTATAATGTAATCGGCGCCCATTTTTTTTACGTCTGATACCGGGAAATTCCTGGTGACGCCACCATCTACTAACTGGTCTCCATTATAATTCACTGAAGCAAAAACGGAGGGTATAGCCATACTGGCCCGAACAGCTGTAATAATGTCGCCGGAATCAAGTACCACAGCTTCGCCGGAAGAAATATTGGACGCAATGCATTCAAAAGGAATTGAAAATTTTTTAAAATTCTTCACGTTATGAACAGGATAAAATAACTCTGAAAATTTAAACCATAATTCCTGCCCGTCCAGGAAGCCACGTGGTAATTGAAGTTTATTATTGACATATGGTAACTCCACCGTATATCTTCCGTACTCATCCTTTTCTTCCATAGAGAGGGAACGAAGGGAAAGCTGGTTGCTTAATAAAAGATCCCAATCCAGGTTGCGGCTTATTTTTTCAATTTGTTTTCCAGAGTATCCTATTGCATACAAAGAGCCAATAATAGCTCCCATGCTGGTTCCGGTTATATAATCAATTTTTAACCCGGCAGAATCGATGGCTTTGAGTATACCGATATGTGCCAGCCCTTTTGCGCCGCCACCACTTAATGTGAGGCCGATCTTGGGCCGTTGGTTTGATGTCTGCGCAGAAAGTGATAATGACCCCAACAAAAAAGTTAATAAAATAAAAAAGGATTTCATTCGAGGTTTTGGGTTCATTGGACATTGCCGTTCAACTTCAACACCTATCAGTGAAGGGCACCTATAAAAAGAGCGAAAATAGGCTAATTAATATTTCATAAGAAAGAGCCGCTATTAGATTCGTGTGAAACTTTACACAAAAACAGCTAAAGATTACTAATCATCCAAAATTAAGAAAGCCACGAAGTTAATTTGAAACTAAAATTCAATATTGACTATTACTCCGTTTTGCGATCGATAAATAGTAATGGGCGAAGGCGGGAATAGTTTTATTTAATCAAAAAGATTTACTATCATCTTTTGGATTTATTATCTTGAAATGTTATCAATTGAAATGCAATTATTGTTTATTCTAATCCTGGATTAATTTTGCCATTTCCTGTACAATGGTTTAATCCGGCAATACAATAATTTGCCCTAATTTGAATATAATCCTTCATTTACCAAATGAATAAAAAGCCCGGAATTCTTAACCTGCTCAAACCCTACAAGGGGATTGTCGTATTGCTAATTGCGTTTACGCTTCTCAGTAATGGAATAAACTTACTAATTCCGAAAATTATCTCTAAAACGATAGATGATTTTACCAGCGGTATTTTTTCTATAAATCCTGTTTTGGAAAAATTTTCTTTAGCAATTATTAGTATATTTATTTTTACCTACCTGCAAAGTATTCTGCAAGTATACGCTTCCGAAAAAGTAGCCAGGGATTTAAGAACCAGGCTTTCGGACACAATATCCAAACAAAGTGCCGCTTTTATTGAACAGGCGAATCCTTCCAAATTATTAACCAATCTTACTGCCGATGTTGACTCAATAAAAATGTTTATTTCGCAGGCCATCGTATCAATTGTTTCTTCTTTATTCATCATCATCGGCGCAAGTATTTTATTAATAACCATTAACTGGAAACTTGCCTTGTGCGTTATTGCAATTATCCCCATTATAGGAATTACATTTTTTGTTGTGTTGAAAAAAGTACGTGCCTTGTTTATACAAAGCAGGGCGGTGATAGACTGGCTGAATAAAGTAATTAATGAAAGTATTTTGGGCGCCGCGATTATACGCGTAGTGAATGCCCAAATTCCGGAATACAATAAATTTTTAGAAGCCAATACCAAAGCAAGAGATTTTGGATTGAAAATTCTTTATTTGTTTGTCGGCCTCATTCCTGTGATAACATTTACTTCTAACATGGCGGCCTTAACGATACTTGCGCTGGGCGGTCATTTTGTTATCAACGAGAGTATGACGCTGGGAAATTTTGCAGCCTTCAATAGTTATTTATCAATGCTTATTTTCCCAATTTTGATTATTGGTTTTATGAGTAATGTAATTGCACAGGCCACAGCTTCTTACCAGCGCATCAGCCATATTATTGAAACACCTGAACAACCGGAAATGGGAACGATTAACAAAGAATTCAAAGGCGATGTTGAATTGAAAAATATAAATGTTTTGTACGGACAAGTTCCTGTTTTAAAAGATATTTCATTTAAGGTTGATGCAGGTTCAAAAATGGCAGTTATTGGTCCCACTGCTGCGGGAAAAACGCAACTATTATATCTGTTGACCGGGTTAATAAAACCTTTATCGGGCTCAATAAGTTTTGATGGTGAATCCATAGAAAAATATAATAGTGAAGCGTTTCATAAACAGGTAGGGTTTGTTTTCCAGGATAGCATCCTTTTTAATATGAGCATTCGTGAAAACATTGCTTTCAGCGATACGGCAACGGATGAATCATTAGCAAAAGCAATTGAAACTGCCGAGCTCAGGCAGTTTATTGACGGGCTTCCTGGTAAATTAAATACGATTGTTTCAGAACGGGGATCGAGCCTTTCAGGCGGGCAGAAACAACGCATCATGCTGGCGCGGGCATTGGCATTGGATCCTAAAATATTATTGCTCGACGATTTTACTGCACGTGTTGATAATAATACTGAGAAAAAAATATTGGAGAACATCCAAAATAATTACCCTTCATTAACCTTAATTTCTGTTACGCAAAAGATTAGTTCCATTGAACATTACGACCAGATAATTTTATTGATGCAGGGAGAATTAATTGCTTCCGGTAAGCATGAAGAATTGATTCATACGAGCCCTGAATATGTGCAAATGATTAATTCACAAAAAAGCACGAGCAACTATGAATTACAATCTTAATGCACTTATTGATAAGAAGGAGAAGAAATCCACGTATGCTGCGCTCAAGAGCCTGCTGCAATTGATATCGCATGAAAAGAGGAATTTACTTGTTGCCACCTGCATTATCTTGTTGAATTCCACCCTTAATTTACTGGGTCCGTTATTGGTAGGATACACGATTGATAAATATGTGCAGCGCAAAGATTATCATGGTGTGCTGGTGGTTTCAGGCATTTTGCTTACGATGTACCTGATGGGCCTGTTTACTAGTTTTTTTCAAACAAAACTTATGGGAAGTATTAGCCAGCGCATGTTGTTCACTTTACGCAATACCATTTTCAGCAAGCTGCAATCTCTTCCGGTGGCTTTTTTTAATGCAAATAAAGCAGGCGATCTTATCTCAAGAATTAATAATGATACCGATAAGATCAACTCTTTTTTTTCACAGTCGTTAATGCAATTTATTGGAAGCATCGCAACAATGACGGGCGCAGGAATTTTTTTGCTGCTCATTAATTTTAAACTTGGCGCAGCGGCACTGGTTCCTGCCCTGCTTATTTTATTATTTACAAGGATAGTATCTCCATGGGTAAAGAAAAAAAATGCCCGGAATCTAAAAAGCATCGGAGGAATGAGTGCCGAAATCCAGGAAAGCCTCAACAATTTTAAAGTGATCATTGCCTTCAACCGTCGTGATTATTTCAGAATGAGATTTAATGAGGCCAATCATCAAAATTACACAACGGCTATTGGCGCAGGATTGGCGAATAATATTTTTTTACCTGTATATAGTATGTTCTCAGGCTTTGCACAATTAACGGTTTTAGCTTATGGAATCTTTCTTATTTCAACCGGAAATTTTTCCATTGGATTGCTGGTAAGCTACCTGGCGTATGCAACTTACTTTTATAATCCCTTAAGACAACTGGCATCTTTATGGACAAGCTTCCAGGTGGCAATGGCGGGCTGGGACAGGATTGCAAAGATTCTATCGCTCAACTCAGATTTAGTGACGATTGATAATATTAGAACAGAGCAGCCCTCAGATGCTTTAATAGAATTCAGAAACGTGCATTTTAGGTATGATGAAAGTAAAGAGATTTTGCATAATGTTTCATTGAAACTCGAAAGAGGCAAAACTTATGCCTTCGTTGGACCCACGGGTGGCGGAAAAACAACAACTGCTTCCCTGATTGCCAGATTGTATGATACTACGAAAGGAACCGTTTTGCTGGATGGGAAAGATATCCGGTCTTATGAACCTGAAGAACGTTCCCGAAAGATCGGCTTCATCCTGCAAGAGCCTTTTTTGTTTACCGGAACAGTAAGGGATAACATTCTATATGGTAATGAACAGTATAAAAATTATACGGATGAACAAATGGAACAGGTTATAAAAGAATCTAAGCTTCAAAGCCTCTTGAACATTTTTGAAAATGGTTTACAAACAAAAGTATCATCGGGCGGGGACAATATCAGTTTGGGCCAAAAACAATTAATTGCGTTTATGCGTGCCGTTATACGCAATCCCGAAGTGCTAATTTTGGATGAAGCAACTGCCAATATTGATACATTAACAGAACAATTGCTGGAAGAAATCTTAAATAAATTACCTGAAGCAACTACACGTATCATCATCGCACATCGTTTAAATACTATTGAAAATGCTGATGAAATATTTTTTGTAAATGCCGGAGAAGTTACTCGTGCCGGTTCTTTCAATGACGCTGTTGACAAACTTTTGCATAATAAAAGAGTAAGCTAAAACAAAGCAACGCTCTTGGCTAAATAAATCTGAGCCTACTTTTTTACGTCATTTCATTGTTACTCCGGCTTAACAATTAGGTAACATTTCGTTTTGGACATCAGGGTAATTTTTTTATAAAACCCTTTGTTGTAAAGGGTTTTAAGGGATTACATATTCTTTTAAGATGAAAATTGCCTGTGTAAGTTGATTTGCGGTCACGTTTGCTTCGTGTTACTTTTACACTTTCGATTGTTTGTATGAAGAGAATTTAATTTAATCTTTTAATCTAAAATTTCACTTTATGAAACAGACAATCAAAGCAACAAAAATGATTACAGTGGGTTTATTTACCCTTTGTACATTAGGGATCACAAACGCTACATTCGCAGGTACAAAAACTGATGCCCCCGCAGAATTAAAATTTATCGGTAAAATCAAAAATCAGCCGGTATTTGAACTTAACCTGAATAATGACGCCTCAGATGAGTATTACATCAACATTAAAGACGCAAACTATAATGTTTTATATTCAGAAAAAATAAAAGGCGAAAACCTCTCCAGGAAATATCAATTGGATGTGGATGCTTCACAATTAAGCGACCCGGCATTTGGTGTTAGAGTTGAAGTTACTTCAGCAAAAACACATAAAACCCAGGTGTATAAAATCAGCTCACAAACGAGTGTTACTGAAAACATAGAAGTGGCAAAATTATAATGCAGGCCACAAGACATTAAATCCCTATTAAAACAATAAAAGACTTGCCCGTAAAAAGGAGCAGGTCTTTTATTGTTTAGACGCGCCAGTAAAAAAAATAAATTTTAAAAAAATTTTTATTAGTAATGAATAATATCTATTTTCACACTCTCAAAAAAACAGGCCCTCCTGTAGAAACAAGACGGCCTTTACGATTGCTTGATATGAGAATCTTTAATTGTATGTGTTGTGCTGATGTCACAGCTTACAATGGGAAAAAACGGATTGAAAACCTGCCACAATAGAGATCCATTTTATTTTTTAAGCCCTTTGTCGAACAAACTTACATTGTGATCATAAATAAAACCAATCAATTTATTGGTGATTCTATCATCGCCGAAGAGATTGACTATTTTAAAATCCCTTTACTATCTTGCATTCCAGCATAAATTCTTAATGATGCCCAACCTTTTTTCTGATACATTATTCCAATTGGTTCACTCTCTCGAAAAATCTGAGAAAAGGCATTTTAAACTGTATATCAAAAGGAGTTCAGCTAAAGAAGACCTCAAAATAATACGCCTCTTCGATGCCTTAGATAAACTCTCGGAGTATGATGAGAAGCAGCTTCTTAAGACGCTTAGTGATATTACCAAGCCGCAGTTATCTAATTTAAAGACTCACTTATATAAACAGTTGTTGGCCAGTTTGCGCCTGTTAAAGACAAATGATAATATTGATTTGAAATTGAGTGAACACCTGGATAATGCCAGGTTGCTATATAACAAAGGTCTTAAAATCCAGGCGCTACACATTCTTGAAAAAGCAAAAGAACTTGCCAGGACCAATCAGAAAATGAATTTTCTTGTGCAGGTAATTTCTTTGGAAAAAAAAATTGAAACACTTCATATTACCAGGAGTTCATTGGAAAAGACGCAAATGTTGGCTGAAGAGGCGTTGGATATTAGTGGGCATATAGACAGAGTTACCAGGTTGTCTAACCTGGCCTTGTTGCTTTACAGGTGGTATGTAAAAAACGGGCATGCGAGAAACGAGCAAGACGAAACTGGAATTCGTGAATTTTTCCGTAGCTCTTTACCGGAAGATCCCAATGCAATTCACGGTTTTTATGAGAAGCTGTATTTATACCAAAGTTATACCTGGTACGCTTTTATACGCCAGGACTTTTTAATGTATTACAGGTATAGCCAGAAATGGATTGATCTTTTTGGCGAAAATGAGGTGATGATTGCTGTGGAAACCGGCCATTACATAAAGGGTATGCATAACCTTCTTAATGCTCATTTCGATCTTAGGAATTTTGCAAAATTTGAGATTACGTTGGCGCAATTTGAGGCTTTTGCAAAAACGCCTATTGCCAACCAGCATGATAATTTTCGCACCCACACATTTATTTATATTAACAGCGCCAGGCTTAATAAATATTTAATGCAGGGTAATTTTAGTGAGGGTTTAACTATTGTTCCGGAAATTGTTGAGAAATTAGATGAGTATGCTTTGTTTGTTGACAGCCACAGGATTCTCGTATTTAATTATAAAATAGCTACATTATATTTTGGCTCAGGCGACTATGCAACGGCTATTGATTATCTCCATAAAATAATACACGACACCCAAAACGGTTTACGAATTGACTTGCAATGCTATTCAAGGTTAATGCATCTTCTTTGTCATTATGAATTGGGTAATGATGAAATATTGGACTCTTTAATTAAATCAGTTTATCGCTTTATGGCAAGGATGAAAAACCTTACCGTTGTTGAGGAAGAGGTATTTACTTTTTTGAGGCACTCAACCAAAGTAAGACCAAAGGAACTGATTAACGAACTAAAACAATTCCTTGAAAAAATAAAACACCTTGAAAAAAATCGCTTTGAAACCCGATCATTTGCTTATCTGGATATTATTTCCTGGGTTGAAAGTAAAGTTTATGACAGGCCGATGAGTGAAATTATCCGGAATAAATATTTGAAGAGCACGCATAGATAAGAAAATAATGCGATGAACTGGTTAATTTTAACCCAGCAAAATAGCAGCCACAAATTTTGAGAATCAGTAGGCTTACAAACTTCCTGCTGAAATTTATTCTTCCCTTTTGATTTATTGAAGTATATTCAAAAATATTCCGTCCCTGCCCGATAACTGTTTCTTTCCTCTTTCTTTTATTTATTAATTAAAAATTTTTATCATGAAAAAATTGATCTTGATCTTTATGGTCACTGCCGTTGCAATTTCCTGCAATGAAAAAAGTGAAAATGCCGGAGGTACTGAAAGCACTCCTTCAGCGCCTGCAGCCTTGACTATGCCGGTTACCTATTCTTCATCATTTGAAATGGGAAACCCTGCTTACGCAGCTATGATTGTTCAGGGTAGCTGGAAAGATTGGCAGGACAATACGATGGATAACATGCAAAAATGGGTGGCCGACACTGCTCTGATTCTGCAAAGTGACAACAAAGTGATTCGCGGGGTAGACAGCCTGATGGCCAACTGGAAGAGAGGCCGTGCGGCATATTCCGCGGTGTCTGATTCGATCAATGCTGTTATGCCAGTTTATAGTACTGATAAAAAAGAAAACTGGGTTTTGGTGTGGGCGACCGAATATAATACTAAGACTGATGGAACTAAAGATACAGCCGCTGTGATGGAAACCTGGCGTATCAATAAAGATGGGAAAGCAGATTTATTGCTGCAATTTGACCGTCATACACGAAAGCAATAACAAACTTTAAATAAGCCTTAGTACTTGTTATTAAAGAATGTAAGGGGCCGCTTCAAACTTTTGGGGCGACCTCTTTTATTTTAATAGTGGTGAACCATTCTCAATAAATTTGCTCGTCATAAGGTAACGGCGGGTTAGACGCAGTTTGCTTATTAAGTATAAATGGATTGCGCCACGCAGTATATGCAGATAATAATCCCATGAGAATTAGCAGGGACAATCCTTTTGACAAACTTGACTTTTCTGATATAAACCCAATAACAGAAGGACCGGTTAGAAAACCTATTAATCCGCCTGTGGTAACCATAGCATAACCTTCTACAGTACTTACGCCTGGAATATTAGCTGATGCCCTGAACAAAACAGGCACAATACAACAACTTCCGAAACCGATCATTATATAACCCAATATTGCAACGATTACAACCGGTGCTGTTACAACAACCAGAAAGCCTGCGGCTGCCAGCAATGCCCCCGCAACAACTACGTTTTTACTGCCGAGTTTGGTAATTAACATATCGCCATTAAGCCTGCCAACAGTCATGGCTACAGAAAAGCCTGCATAACCAAGGCTGATCATTGCTTTAGGCGCCAACATTACTTCTTTAAAATAAATGGCGCTCCAGTCGGCGACGCATCCTTCTGCCATAAAGCTTACCATGCAAATAAATGAAATGCCTAATATGGTTAATGATGGTAATTTAAAAGCGGATCTGCTGTGGATGATATCAATATTAGCCAGCAAATATTTTTTATTAGAAATAATAACGATGACAATAATAAACGCAACCATTACAATCTGCCATGCCGAAGGGATATGAATAGTAAATAACAATGCAGCAATTCCCGAGCTTACCGCTCCTCCCATACTGTACATTCCATGGCAGGTAGCCATAAACAGCCTGTTGTATTTTTTTTCCATCAGGTTTACAGTTGCATTGGCAGACACTCCGTTTAAGAAACTCATTCCACCAAAACAGTAAAGGCATGCCCAGAACATCACACGGTTTACAGAATTAATCTGCAATATCATAATGCAACAAATAATAATATAGCCAATGAACATCCACCTTCCCACCGATATTTTGCTAAATACTCTTGCAGATAATATCATGCCTGTAATAGCGCCCAGGGGAGAAAGCAACAACGAGAGACCGAGGCTTCCGTCACTAAAACCAAGCCTCGCTTTTATTCCCGGAATTGAAGCTACCCAAACGCCAAATAACAGGCTGGAAGTGGCGAACAGGAAACCCACCGAAAATGCATGCCTGTTTTTTACGAACGAAGTAAAATTCTTAATCATGATGAAAAAAGAAGATGCGAACCTACGATAAAGTTAAACAGGGTTGTGCTTCTGAATGAAAATAATAAGAATTTATTATTCATCTTTTGTCGCTGGCAAAAAAAGAAGAAAGGATTCTAGTCGAATATTGTGCTTCTAACTAATTGCGCTTACTGGTGCCAGTTAGATATAGGCGTTTTGTATTTTATCGCAATAAGTTCTTGCCACAGGAGAAAATAGCCTGCAGAAAAATTACACTTTGTTTTTACTACTCCAGCTATTACTAACCTAGCTTTTCTTTTCAAGCAACAATACAATCTTGTTAAAATCGGCTGATGCATTGATTACCTTTTTAAAGGTTTCAAACTCACTTAAAGGATACTTTAGTTCTCGGTAGGTTTCCATTATATATACTTCCAATACATTATTTACTATTTTATAGGAACTCACAAAGCCCATAGTTACTACATTACCTTTCTTGTACTGCACATCTATATTAATATCGTTTGGGTTTTTGATAGTATAGCCTGGTGGTATATCAAATGTGAGCTTTCTTTCTAATTCATGCGCATAAGGTAATTCAGCGGGAAGCTGGCGTGGTTTCTCCTGGTACATCTGTTCCTGCAAACCAATAAGGTCCCCCAGCTTAAATAAGATTTTGTCACCGGCTCTTTCCAACAGTTCTGATGTATGAATAGTGCCGCTTATGATAAGTGGTTTATTATCCCAGCAATCAGTAAGATTAGTATTTTCTACTTTAATATTTTGAATATTCTCGCTCTTGGCTACATTTTGAATGATGCTTTTCACCGCCTCATCCTGTTTGTCTTTGGCAAGATATGCCCAGATTGGCCTGTATCCAACAGCTCCATATCCTCTTAAGATTTGTTTACTATCGATAATCAATGAATCGCCGCTTGCATCCAGTTTAGCGTGTACTTCCATGTTATGCGCATTGCTATCGAAAGGTTCAATAGGTATATCATCAAATTTCCCAATAGCTGTTTTGAGATTTCCGATAGTGGTGCCTTTTAAAAATAAACCTCTTGTTTCTGCCCAAAGTGGCTCTACGAAAGGATAGCGATACACTGATCCTGATGGCTGCACTAACTTGCCGGTACCCGGGAAATAAATCAGTGTTTCGTCAATACGGTTCCAATCGGCCAACTCTTCATCCAATGGCAACTGGTCACGCACAGAAGGAAAAACAACCTGGTAATTTATATTCTTGTTTTCGAGTATGCCTACAAATAAACGAACAGCACCAAAATTGTTAGTGTTGCTGGTTTTAACAATCGATTCAATATTGTCGGCATCATCACCTGCTAATTTCTCATCAATGTTTATATGAGTTTTCATATAATCCTCCAGCAGCATAATGGTCTTTTCTTCACCAGCGCCGGTGGGAATATTAACACCATCTATAAATTTAGAAACCGCTTTTTTTTCTTTTTCAGTAAGAGTGGTAACGTTAGCATAAACTTTACGGGCAAGTTCTTTCCACGTGTATACTTCAACATCACTGTTGGAGCTCAGGTTATAACTCAATTTAAAATCTACTCTTTGCAGGTAAGGGTCACGCAAGCCGTATTTTTCTTCTTCGAGCGTTTTAATATTTTCAGAATACCCGGCAATCATCCTTTCATCATTTATAACACTGTCATTTAATACCGTAAAACCATTATAACCCTTCGCGCCAAATTTCAAATATTTTGGAGTAACGATTAGTATGCGAGCCTTGTAATAGGGAACCGAACCGGTTTGAAAAATTTCGCTGCCAAAAAATGAAGGATTCCTTTTTACCGTATAGCTATACTCAACTTCTGATCCTTTATCGATCCCCTCCATCGCAAACAATTTGTACGTTTTACCTTCTTCTTCCTCGTCTTTTATTTTATCCTGCGGAACATTAATTACTTTTCCGGTTGAGGTTATTACCCGCGCCTTGATGTCGTAAAGTTGTGAAAATTGCGTTACCCTCAGGTACACTTTATTAAACATTTCGATGCCCTTATCATCCGCCACTTTCACCAGGTTGTACACATAATTATATTGCACCAGGTTCTTTCCTTCCAGCTTATAGTCAAACGTTCTGCTATCCATTAAATAAACAGCACTCTCGCCCGCAAACATTGCGGGCATTACGTGTAAAACCGGGGATGCAGCCCAGGGCTGTATTTCGGTATATAATCCGTCCACCTGTGATTTACAAAAAAATGTATTTAACAATATGATAGCTGCCGATACAAAAATTCTTTTAATCATAATTATTTCTTTTTTAAAACCACTTGCTCTTTGTAAGCAGAGGAGATATTGTAAATCGCTTTGTTCCATGTGGCAAAATCGCCAGGTTCTACATATAATTTTTTCATTATTAATTTCTGCGTAGCAGAAATATTACCAGGGCCTTTTTTGTATACAATTGAAAAGTCAAAAACGTCGTTGGATACCGAAGTGTTTTTAGGAACATATTCAGCAACATAACCATCCGGTATTGAAAGAGTGTGCACCTGGTTAATGGTATAATTAAAATCGTTTTCAATTGCTATCTTTCTTTTCGCTGTATCAATAGGGGTGCTACTGATTAGTTTTTCAAGATTGAGGTTGATATAAATTTCGTCGGCAATTGTTTTTGCATAGTCGGGTATTTCGAAGGTAGACGAAATGTTAGCCTCCTTTTTCATCGGGTCGGGCATTGCGATGTGGTAATCTTTCATAATAAATTTATTACTCCCCTTTGCCATGCGACTGCGTGCGTAAACTCTTTCATCATCGCCTTTATTATACAAGAGGCGGTTGCAAACATCATTACCAAAATACCCGGAATAATCAACCGAACATTTACCAGTTAAAACATTATCGTTGATGGTTAAGAAGGTGCTATCAGTAATAACACTGCTGCCGGCAGGCATCACGGGAACTTTTATCAACTCATATTTTTCGGGGCTGATACTGATCAGTGCTTCCTTATCCTGTATAGCGCTGGTTGGCATTCCAAAAACACAATTAGGGTCGGTAGCATCTAAAAATATCCATGACTTGTCGATCTTGACTGCACTTATCATGTGATTATCCGTAAGAGGTAAAGGCACTTCAGTATATGTGTACGGTATAGACCGGGTTCCAATCCAGGTGAAGCAGGCATTTAATCCGCTTATCTGTAACATAGCAGTAAGGATGCTTGCCATGTCTTTACAATCACCATATCTTTTAGTACAAACATCTGCTGCCTGCCTTGGAACAAAGCCACCCAGGCCGTCTTCAAAAGCTACATATTTAATATTGTTTTGAACCCACATATAAATAGCTTGTGCTTTTTCCCGGTCTGTTTTTTTATTAAGGCATATACTGTCGGTTATTTTTTTCAAATTTTCATCAGGCGTTGAATTGACATTCATTAAAAAGCCATCGTTCCATTTATACAATTCACTTAATGAATTGAACACAGGAACTGTTTCACCATCATACTTATAACTTGCCACGTAAACAATTACATGGATTGCATAATAAGGAATAGAAGTGCCATCACTATAATATTCATAGTTCTTAACGTCAGTTGCTGTAAATTCAAATTTTTTCTTTCGCCCTCTTGAACTTGAAGTTACTTTCACAATTTTATTGTCGTCGTTTTTTATGATGTAGCGTACATCCATATCTTCCGGAAAAGTAATGCTATACGTCGCATTGTGCACTGGCAGGTAATTGCTAAAATAAAAGCTCGATAAAAAACGAATGTCTTTATTGTAGTGTTCTGTTTCAACATGTGCAACACTACCTTTCATCATTTGCGGATAATCGAAAGAAGTTACTTTTTGATCATCGTAAAATATATCCTGGTCAGACGATGATTGAGTTTTAAAATCCGTGACTTTTATTTTTCTGGTATTGCCGCCATCGGGCACTAATGTATAGGCTTCCACTTTTTCCAATTCATTAAAATCACTGTGATACACTTTCTCCTTGTTGTAAATACCATTGGCATTGTCATTTAATACCATCATCTCCGATACTTCATTAGCTTCAGCATAAGGCACTCCTTTTTTAAAAGAAATATCTACCGAGCGATTGATGTTGGAAAACACAGCCATCTTATCCGGGAAAAGCTGTTGCATCTGTTCTACAGACTGGGCTTTGCTATTCGTAGTTAAGCATTGAAAAAGTATGAGACAAATTGGTATTCTAAATTTTTTCATAGTTTTTTTATTTTCTTACCTCCAACTCTCCATAATAGTAGATGTAAGTTTGGTTCAACTTGCCTGAAGTATAATATCTACATTCGCCATGCAGGCTTCCCAGGTAATAATTAATATCATAAATTAAACTGCCATCTCCATTATAGTATTTGAAAGAGCCATGTGGCTGGCCATAATAATAATTTTCTTCTTTCATTATTTTACCATCAGGATAATAAGTCTTTTTAATTCCGTTTTCAAGACCATCAATCCGGCTTTCATGCACTTCTTCTTTGCCAGTTGTATAATATAAGATTCGTTCACCGTCAATTGCTCCTTCTTTAAATTCGATGTGTGCACTTTTTACTCCATTCTTATAATAACTATCAACCGTACCTGATCCTTTTACAATCGGGATCATTGGTAATAATTTCCCATTTTTATCCTCATAGCTATATCCCTTTATGTTATCATCTTTATAATAAAAAACCAACATAACCTCGCCGTTTTCCCCGAAATACCTGGTTTCACCATCGCTCAACCCATTTTTGAAATTATAAATTTTGTCTATGTTACCGAATTCATTGTATAAAGTATCGTGACCATTAAGCTTGTCATTTGCGTAATGTTCTGTTTCGTATGGTTTACCATTAATGGAATAATATTTCCATACACCTGTTCTTTCACCATTGTTATACTTTCCCTGCACGCGAATTTTGCCAGTGGGGTACCAGGCAGTGTAAACGCTATCTGCTTTGGCATTTTTATAATAAGTAATACTGGCTTTGCTGCCATCTCCATTGGTAACAGTATAAGGGCCGTTTAATTTGTAGAATTTATAATTGCTTTCAAAAAAACTGGTCCCGTTCATGTGATTAAAATACACTTTACCTTCTCCTTTGTTCAGTTCAGAAGTAATCATTTTTTTGCCAGTGCTGTCAAACTCTACAATCTTATTGAACCAGCCATTATCATAATACTCATCGTTGTCGGGTTTGCCACCCGGCCGGTAATATTCTGATATGCCATAAATATTGTCATTCAGGTAATAGATTTTGCTGGTAATATTTCCCAGCAGGTCGTAACTAATAAATGTTCCCTGGCGTTGATCATCAATATACCATCCTTCATCTGATACCTGGCCATTGATATAGTAATTGATAAAATAACCGTTTGCCTTGCCATCTTTGTAACTTCCTTCTTCGCTTATTTTATTGTTGGAATAGTACCAGGTTTTCTTCCCTTCGAGCAAATCATTTTTATAAAAACATTCGGCAGATACCTGGCCATTCTTAAAGTAATAAGTGAACTTTCCCTCTGCCAAACCATCTTTGGTATAGTATCCCTGGTTTAATTTTATTCCATCAGGATTATAAAAAGAAACGGCGGCATCACCGGTGCGGCTATTGTTATTGCTGATGAGTGTTCCCTTTTTGTCGTAAAACTTTACATCTCGTAAATGTCCTCTTTCAAAAATTGTTTCACTATATAAAATACCGTCATCGTCAAAATCTTCACTCTTTCCATCCAGCGAACCTTTCTTAAAAAAATGCCGCGACTTCATTTTGCCATTGCCGTAGTAAGAAATATTTTCTCCCTCGGGTTCTCCCTTAACATAATTTTCAACTCTGTCGGGCTTTCCATCAATTAAAAACGTATTCCATACGCCGGACT
>NZ_JBMQQG010000265.1:0-30505 GCF_057362405.1 Ginsengibacter sp. | reverse complement strand
TTCTTCAAAAACAATATCATCGGGGCCAGCAGAGGGGAAATGAATATCATAATCTTTGAAATTGGTAATCTGTTGGGCAACTTTTGTTTTAGTATTATACTTCCACAAATTCATTCTTAACTCTGGTCCGCGATCGGTAAGAAAATAAATTTCGTTGTTATGCCACATCGGAAATTCGTTGCCAGCTTCTGTATCAAGAGCAGTAATATTTTCTGACGTATTGTTGGTTAGATTAAAAATATGAATATCAGCTTTCCATCCGCCGCGGTATCTTTTCCAGTTTCGAAATGCCTGTGTGCGAAAAGTAACAGCAATTTCTTTTCCATCAGGAGAATAAGAAGCAAATTCTCCGTAGGCTAAGGGAAGTTTGTCTGCAGGGCCACCGGTCGAAGCAATCGTGTACAATTGATTAAATCTGTCTCTGCCGCTTTCTCTTCCCGATGCAAAGAGAACTTTTTTTCCATCAGGTTGCCAGCCAACAACACGGTCAGGATATCCATGAGAAGTAAGCCTTACCGGAACTCCTCCCATCGTTGGGATAACGTAGACATCTTTATTGCCGTCATAATTTCCTGTGAAAGCGATGCTCTTTCCATCAGGCGAAAATTTTGGAAAACTCTCCACCCCTGCCGGCGAACTTAATTTAATTGCTTCGCCCCCTTCTTTAGGAATTACCCAAAGATCATTGGCATAGGTAAAAACAATTTGTGTTTTTGAAACGTCAGGATATCGATATAAACCAGCATCGGTTTGTGCAAAAAGAGAGAGTATAAAAAATTGAAAAGATAAAAACAATACAAGCTTCTTCATGAAATTAATTTAGGCATTAAGAAATTAAAAGGGCCTTTAGAGGCCTGGATAAGCAATTAAAAATTAAAAAGTAAAGTAGTAAAAAATTTATTACACGAAAGAAGATTAAGGATGTGTGGTATTTCTTATCAATAAACAAAACAAATTATTGCGCGTGAAGTTGATTAAGATCGGCTGGGTTTCTCCACCCATACTGAAACTCCGCCAGCAGGTGCAAAAAACTCCGCCCATCCGTCCTCGTTAATTATTATTTTGGTTTTATTTTTTTTAAGCAGGTCAACAAATATTTTACCAGCATACCTTTTACCAATCTCCATTGTTTTGTTGCCGTTATCACCGTTAGTGAGAACGACGGCGCAACCGCTGTGTTGGTCATCACCCTCCCTTATCCAACCAATACAATTGGCATGATCAAAATAATCCCGTTGTGTTCCGTAAGCATGGTCCCTGCGGGCTTTCAATAAAAGTTCTATATTTTCAACAGCAGGGGTCCATATATCGTATTCATTGCCATCTTTTCCGTGGTCTTTGTAATTAGCTCCGTAAAGATCGGGGTAAAAAACACAAGGGTATCCTTCGTCACGAAGCAAAATCAGCGCATAAGCCAACGGCTTGAACCAAGGCTCCACCGGGGCTTCCAAAGCCTGCAATGGCTGTGTATCGTGATTGTCGATAACCGTAACCGCTTTATCAGGCATAATTTTTACAAGGGTGTTATCAAATATGGTCCGCATATCAAAATTATTTCCCTTTTTGGAAGCCTGGTGACAATTAAGCTGTAGTGAAGAATCAAAAAGGCTCATTCTTCCCTGCGTTGCTTCTATATATTTTACGAGTAGATGTAATTTTCCGGGCGCCCAATATTCGCCCACGGCAAATATTTCTTTACCTGCACTTTGGCGAAGGTTATCTAACCATTCGTTGTAGAAGGAAGCAGGCATGTGTTTAACTGCGTCCAGGCGAACCCCGTCAAATTTTACCTTGTCGAAATACCATTTACCCCATCTGCCCAGCTCTTCACGAACTGAGCTGTTTCTAAAATCAATATCGTTATACATGAGGTAATCGTAGTTGCCCTTCTCGTCGTCTATCATTTCCTGCCAGCCATCCCCAAAACTGTTTAAGATTTTAAATATGCCGCCTTCACTGAGGTTATAAGCATAGTCAACCCCTGTGAAACACATATAATCCCAAATGAAAGAGGAATACTTTTTTTTCCTGCCGGGGAAAGTAAATTTTGTAAAAGCTTCTATTTCGAAAGGTTCAGAAATCACTTCATTCCGGTTATCGGGATTTACTTTTACAACCTGTATTTTTTCAATTTCATCACCGCCTGCTTTATGATTCAAAACAATATCAACGATAGAATACATACCCTTTGCCCGGATCGCTTTAATAGCATTGATATATTCTCCTTTAGTACCGTATTTAGTTCTTATGCTGCCTTTCTGATCAAATTCGCCAAGATCGTATAAATCATAGCTGTCGTAACCAGTACTGTATCCACCGGCTGTGGCCTTAAAAGCCGGTGGCAGCCATATTGCTGTAAACCCGAGTTTCTTAAGTCGAAGTGCGTCTTTTCTTATTTGTTTCCATAATGTTCCATCGCCCGGTAAATACCAGTGGAAACACTGCAGCATAGTTCCTTTTAGCATTTAATAATGTTTTTTATTAAAGGAAAAATAAACGGGTTAACATTTTTAAAAGCTATTTGTTCAAGATAAAATCTACTACAATTTAGAGAAATTTATTTTAGGGATTTTGGAACATTGAGATGCTCCGTAAACAGCGAATTTTCCATTTTCAATTAGGTATGACCGTTAGCCTGCCAGATTTATTTATGTTTTAACTTGGGTAGTTATCGAATCCCTTGTTCTTTTTTAAATGCATAAGAAGTGCTCAAAATGTATTGGTAGAATTCTGCCAATGTACTTGATACTACGAACTCGTAGGAAGGCGTGTAGAGGTTTATATAACGCGTAAGCGTATCTCCGCTAAGCCCGGTAACTCTATGAATAACCTTCGGGCTGAAACGGTATTTAACATACCGTTCCTGTTCATTCAGGATTAACCTGTTTTGAAAAGCCAGGTTCTCTTTTCTTTTTCTTCGGTTGAACATTTCAATCAGGGCATCAAGATCGACTCCTGCTGCTCCTCCCGGCTCGAAAGATGATCGTAAGCCAGGCTTTTCATAATCAAAAATTTTCGAATATTCCATCCGGTTTTCTAAAGAATCGGCGTGGTAGGTATTTGAAAAAACAGTTACCCCCTGCAATAATTTGTATTTGGCGTTGATCTTTATCCGCAAGGAAATATCAAAAGCCGTATAATCCGTCATCAACTTCACCGGAAACTTTACCGTTGATTTGCCCCTGAAATTAAAACTGATGGAATCACTTTCTGATACATTTATATGATAGGCACCTAACGAATCTGTTACCGTTTCAAGGCCGGAAGTGCTGGAAACCTTTACGCCCGGTACCACGTAAAGTTTTGTGGAGTCGTAAACAGTTCCGGAGATGGTAATTTGCCCAAAAGCTTTTGTAAACTGCAGAAGCTGCAATAATATAAAAAGTAAAAAAAGCCTGAATAGTAGAAGTCTTTTCAAAATATTTATGATGCGTAATATTACATTAATGATCTTATCAAATTGCAAAGCAATCTTTTTTTAACGCTGATTTTGTAAATAGTTTCGCCCTTAAAAAGCAAGCTGAAATTTTTTAAATACTTTCCTTAGTGTCTATTAATCTTTCTATTTCTTTTGCGTATGACGCGTGTTCCAACTGATGAATTTTTTGCGCAAGGCTTCCGACAGTTTCATTTTCATCAACCGGGCATGTGGATTGAAAAATAATTTTTCCATGATCATATTTTTCGTCCACGAAATGAATGGTAATACCACTGAGTTTTTCCTTCGCTGCCAGCACAGCCTCATGCACCGCATTTCCATACATTCCTTTTCCTCCGTATGCCGGTAGCAGCGCCGGGTGTATGTTTACCATCTTGTTTCTAAAATTTTCAATTAGTACCGGAGGTATTTTCCATAAGAACCCGGCGAGTACAATGAATTGTATTTTATAATTTTTCAATTCCGCAACATAGCCTGTGTTGCGAAACATTTGTTTCTCTATCATTAAGACAGGAATGCCTTCATTTGCTGCAATCTTTAAGATGCCGGCGTTGGGGTTATTACAAACTATTACACTAATTTCTACTTTCGCAGAATTTCTAAAGTAGTCGATAATTTTTTGCGCATTGCTTCCGGCTCCTGACGCAAAAATGGCGATATGGATAGTTTCCTGTTTCATTTAAAGTAAACGGTGGGTTCCTGTATAACTACAAATTGATTTTTCGTTTCAATGTCGATTGGAGAAGAAACATACTATATTATTTAGCTATTCAAGATTTTATTCATTAAACTTAAGATGCACCAAAGATGCATTTTTTTGATTTTAAAATAGCGTATATATTTTCAAAATTTTGATTGTTTCATTTTCCTAATATGGAACTCATATCGCTGGCTCTCACGACAATAGTCATCTGAAATTCAGGCTGGGCAAGGATAAAAAAAAATAAAAAATGTTCACAGTTTGTCAACATCCTGCCTTATTTTTGCGCCAATAGAATTTTTTCCATTATCAAGACAGGTACTAAGTGTATGAACCAACTCACCAGGCTTTTTCTTAGAACAACCGCTATACTTTTTTTCCTTACATTAATTTCTTCTCCTCAATTTTTATTTGCAGGCGATGGAGAAACGCTCTTCAAAGCTAACTGCGCCAGTTGTCATAAACCACTGGAAGCATACGTTGGCCCGGCACTTAAGGGAGCTCGGGACAGGGAACCGTCTAAGGATTGGGTGTATAAGTGGGTGCCTAATACAACCACCATGGTAAATACAGATCCGTATGCCATGAAGTTGAAAGCGCAGTTTGGAAATGTGATAATGACTTCGTTTCCTGATTTGAAAAAGGAAGATATTGACGCTATACTCGATTATGCAAATAATTATAAAAAGCCAGGCGGAGCACCAGAAGGTCCGGTTACGGAACCCCAGTCTGATAACTCTCTTTTATATGGAATTCTCACTTTAATATTGGCATTAATAGGATTTGTTCTTTTGCAGGTTAATAGTAATCTCAAAAAACTTACCGATGAAAAAGACGGCCTTAAGACTCCAACCCCAGTTCCATTTTACCGCAATAAAGCTTATTTATTATTGGTGATAATTGTTCTCTTTCTGTTTGGCGGATATTTTTTGGTTGAAGGCGCTATGGGATTAGGTAGAATGCAGGGATATCAACCGGTACAGCCAATTTATTATTCCCACCGGGTTCATGCCGGCGACAACCAGATAAGTTGTTTATATTGCCATAGTGGCGCCCAGGATAGTAAACATGCCAATATTCCTTCAGTAAACGTATGTATGAACTGCCATATGGCTGTAAAAGATTTCGGGGGTAAACCATTAACCAGGGAAGATGGAAGTGCTGTAGACGCCAATGGGGAAATTCAAAAACTTTACGCGGCTGCAGGATGGAACCCAGCCACAAAAACTTACGATAAGCCAGGTAAACCTATTGAATGGGTAAGAATACATAATCTGCCTGATTTTGTTTACTTCAATCACTCACAACACGTTAAAGTTGGCCGAGTACAGTGCCAAACGTGCCATGGTGAAATTCAAAAGATGGATGAAGTGAAACAGTTCGCCGACCTAAGCATGGGATGGTGTGTGAACTGCCACCGCACTACGAATGTTCAATTCAACGATGATGCAGGCCACGGCAACAAGTTTTATAGCATTTACGAAAAATTTCATCAGGACATAAAAGATCACAAGTATGATAGTGTAACTGTTGAAAAAATCGGCGGTACCGAATGTATGAAATGTCACTATTGATAAAAAAGCAAAAATGCGGGTGTAAAAAAATGCTCGTGTCGAAATCAAACATAGAAATAAACGTCTTTAGTTTTTTGGAATTTTTAGAATTTTTCAAATAGAAATAAATGAGCGATAAAAAGTATTGGCAAAATTTTGAGGAACTACATCAAAATGAAGATGGGCTGAAGAAATTAAAAAATGAATTCAAAGAAGAACTTCCTTTTGAAGTGTTAAGTAATGAGTCTATTTTTAATGCTAAAACACCACGCAGGGATTTTCTAAAATACATGGGATTTAGCACCGCCGCCGCAACGCTTGTTGCAAGTTGTGAAATGCCGGTTCGCAAAACCATTCCTTTTTTAAATAAGCCCGATGACATGCTTCCGGGTGTTCCAAACTATTACGCTTCTACTTACTTGAATGATGGCGATGCGGTTCCGGTAGTTGTAAAACAAAGAGAGGGCAGGCCAATTAAAATTGAAGGAAACGATCTTTCTTCGCTCACTAACGGCGGAACTTCTGCGCAATGTCAGTCTTCGGTTCTGGATTTATATGACACGACGCGACTTCGCTATCCGCAGGCTAATGGTAAAGAAGCAACATTCGAGGCAATTGATAAAATGGTAGCGGACGGATTGGGCTCCATTTCGGGCAAACCGGTAGTTCTGTTAACTTCATCAGTTACGTCGATAACTACGAAGCAGATTATTTCGGAATTCCTGGCTAAATATCCAGGTAGTCGACACGTTCAATACGATGCCGTCTCATACAGCGGAATGATATTGGCTAACCAGGCTTCTTATGGCAAAAAGGCAATTCCTGCTTATCATTTTGAGAACGCAAAAGTGATAGTAAGCCTCGGTGCAGATTTTTTAACTACATGGTTAAGCCCTGTT
Source organism: Ginsengibacter sp. (assembly GCF_057362405.1). Lineage (NCBI taxonomy): Bacteria > Pseudomonadati > Bacteroidota > Chitinophagia > Chitinophagales > Chitinophagaceae > Ginsengibacter > Ginsengibacter sp. Next base: position 23,914 of record NZ_JBMQQG010000265.1, on the reverse strand, counting down.
GTTTTTGCAAATCAATACGCTCAAAACCGCAGAATTGATGAAGAAAGACCGGCGATGAGTAAACATTACCAGTTTGAAAGTCATTACAGTATTACGGGAGCAAATGCAGATGAACGGTATTTACATAAACCTTCTGAAACCGGTGCTGTAGCACTCGCACTTTTAGGTGCGCTGGGAGGTGGAACTTCTTCAAACATTTCAGGAAAAGTTGCTGACGGGATTAAAAAAGCTGCAGCGGACCTTTCTGCTAATAAAGGAGCAGCTCTTGTAGTTTGTGGCAGCAATGATCCCAACATCCAGATAATAGTCAATGCAATAAATGAAGCAATTGGTGCAGGTGGTAAAACGATTGACTGGAATTCCACTGTTAACTACCGACAGGGAATAGACGCAGATATGGTTGCGCTTACAGCAGATCTTAATGCGGGCAATTTGGGAGGACTTTTGGTTTATGGAGCCAATCCGGCCTACAGTTATTTTGCTGCTGATCAATTTATTGCCGGGTTGAAAAAGTGCCCATTTACTGTTTCGTACAGTGAAAAAATGGATGAAACAACGGAGCTGTGTAAATATGTAATTCCATCGCACCATTGGCTGGAATGCTGGGGAGATGCCGAACTGCAGACCGGTTATGTGAGTGTTATACAACCACTCATTCACCCGTTATTTAAAACCCGCCAATTTGAATCTTCGCTTTTAAAGCTTACAGGTTATGCAAATGACTATGAGGCATATTTTAGAAATTACTGGATCAATGATCAAAAGCTCGGGCTCGAAAAATTCGAAAGATTTTTGCAGGATGGAATAATGGAAAATTCCGAACTTAAGACACAATCCGCTTTCGTTAACGTTTTTGATTTAACGTCAGCTACGGCTGATGCAACTTCATCAGCAATTGGGGCGTCTGACTCCACTTCAAATAAATCTGCTTCAGAAGTACCTGTAATAGCAATGGGAAGTCTTCCATTTTCGGGAAATGTTACTGATGCTTCGTCCAAAATTGGTACTGTAAAGGGAGGAGAAATTGAGTTAGTGCTTTATCAAAACGTTTCAATTGGAACGGGCAGCCGGGCAAATAATGCATGGCTCCAAGAAGTAAGCGACCCTATTTCAAAAGCTACCTGGGACAATTATGCAATGATATCTCCTCAAATGGGTAAATCTTTGTTTGACGTAGATATTTTTAACAGGAATGATATGGACAAATATGAAGTCCATGTTCAAAAGCCGGTTATTAAAGTAACGGTTAATGGGAAATCATTAGAGCTTCCCATACTAATCATTCCTGGAATTCATCCCAATATAATTGCAATTGCAGTTGGCTACGGAAGAAAAAGTATTAATAGCGAAAAAACTGCGGAATATATTGGTCCGGCAGCTAATGGCGTTGGTGTAAATGTATATCCGTTTGCTTCTTATAATGGAACGACCGTTTCTTATTCCGCACTTGCAACTATAGAAAAAACTGGAACGACGTATCCTATTGCTCAAACGCAGGTTCACCAGATTACTGAGGGACGACCTGTAGTAAGAGAAATCACACTTAAAGACTTTATTGCAAGGCCTGATGAAGTTCAGGAAGACCGCGAAAAAGAGTTAAAGAAGTTTGGTGAAAATTTTGAACGCGACGGCACTTTATACCCAGTGTTTGACAAACCGGGAATTAAATGGGGAATGAGTATAGACCTGAATACATGTATAGGCTGTTCTGCGTGCACTGTCGCCTGTGTGGCCGAAAATAATATTTCTACAGTTGGTAAATATGAAGTCTCAAGGTTCCACGATATGCAATGGATTCGCATTGACAGGTATTTTACCGGTGATCCGCAAAATCCTGACATCGTTTTTCAACCGATGACATGCCAGCAATGTGATAATGCTCCCTGCGAGAATGTTTGTCCGGTATCTGCGACTAACCATAGCAGTGAGGGACTTAACCAAATGATATATAACAGGTGTATCGGGACAAAATATTGCGCAAATAACTGCCCTTATAAAGTACGTCGTTTCAACTGGGCAGATTATAACGGGGCGGATAGTTTCCCGGATAATCAAAGGGGAATTATTTCCGATGCCACCGCGGAACTGAACGCAGATTTGGAAAGAATGGTGTTGAATCCTGACGTAACAGTACGTTCAAGAGGGGTAATGGAAAAATGTAGTTTTTGCGTACAACGTTGCCAGGAAGGAAAGTTAAATGCCAAAAAAGAAGATCGTCCCTTAAAAGACCAGGAAGTAAAAACGGCATGCATGCAAGCTTGCCCTACGCATGCCATAATGTTTGGAAATGTGAATGATAAGGATAGCAAAATTGCCAAATTGAGGGCGAGGGAACAAAAGGAAAGAAAGTTTTATGTACTGGAAGAACTACATACGTTGCCGAATGTTAACTATCTGGAAAAGATAAGAAACACGGATAGAATGGTTGGAAATCTAAGTAAAAAGGAGAGCTAATAATTTAATGTAACATATAAATTAAAGAATACAGTATTCAAACTGTAGCAAAAGCTAAAACAGAATATGTCATTATTAAAATACGAATCGCAGTTAAGGGAACCTTTGATAGACGGAGATAAAAATTATCACCAGGTAACAGAGGATATCATTGGACCTATAGAAGCAAGACCCGGCAGATTATGGTGGATCGGGCTTTCGATTGCGTTATGCCTTTTACTTTTTGGGGTTTATTCAGTTTACCGCGAGGTTGCGTACGGAATAGGCCAATGGAACATCAATCACACTATTGGCTGGGGATGGGACATCACCAATTTCGTTTGGTGGATCGGTATTGGTCATGCGGGAACGCTTATTTCAGCAATTCTGTTGTTGTTCAGGCAAGGTTGGAGAACAGGTGTAAACCGGGCTGCAGAAGCTATGACAATTTTTGCGGTAATGTGCGCCGGGCAATTCCCAATATTTCACATGGGCCGTGTGTGGGTTGGGTTTTATGTAATGCCTTATCCTAATAGCCGGGGACCTTTGTGGCCTAACTTTAATTCGGCTTTGTTATGGGACGTGTTTGCAGTCTCTACTTATTTCACTGTTTCTTTACTATTTTGGTATTCCGGATTGCTGCCCGACCTTGCAACGGTGCGTGATAGGGCGAAGACAAAATTTAGAAAAATGTTTTATGGACTAGCTTCTTTTGGCTGGACAGGAAGCACTAAGCATTGGCAACGGCATGAGAGTCTTTCTCTTGTTTTAGCAGGTTTAGCAACGCCTCTCGTTTTATCAGTTCATACAATTGTATCCATGGACTTTGCCACGTCGGTAATTCCTGGCTGGCATACAACAATATTTCCTCCTTATTTTGTTGCGGGTGCAATTTTTTCCGGATTTGCTATGGTGCAATCACTATTAATTATAACCCGCAAAGTTTTACACCTGGAAGATTATATAACGGTAGGGCACATTGAAGCAATGAATAAAGTAATTGTTCTTACCGGATCTATTGTTGGTATCGCGTATTTAAGTGAATTATTTATTGCATGGTATAGCCAGAATCCATATGAATGGTGGGCTTTTCGCCAAAACCGAGTAAACATTTTTAGCCCTTATGGCTGGGCATATTATGGAATGATGTTTTGCAATGTTGTATCACCGCAGTTATTCTGGTCAAGGAAATTACGGAGGAATATAACATTTACTTTCTTTATGGCAGTATTGGTTAATGTAGGTATGTGGTTTGAAAGGTTCGTAATTATTGTAACTTCAATTTACAGGGATTTTCTTCCTTCTTCATGGAGTACTTATTATAGTCCCAGCATTTGGGAAATTGGGTTTTACCTCGGAACGTTTGGATTGTTCTTTACCTGTTACTTTCTTTTTGCTAAATATTTTCCTGTAATTGCTGTCGCGGAAATTAAAGCAATTTTAAAGACCAGTGGACAAAACTATAAAGTGAAAATGACGCCAACTGAAAAACTCGATTCAGAAAAATTCTATATTGAAGAGGTTGAGCACGCTCATTAAAAATCTTTTTTTAAAAGAAAGAAATATTTGTGGAAAACATTCTAATTAAAAATACTTTAAATAATTCCTGTTCAGGGAAAAATTGGGAGGTAATTATATGAGAAAAAAATTTGTAGTAGGTTGTTTTGAAGATGAAAAAGTTTTATTTCCTGCAGTTAAAAATGTAAGAAGATCCGGGTACAAAATTCATGATGTATACACTCCTTTTCCCGTTCATGGGCTTGATCATGCTATGGGATTGAGAGAAACCAGCTTGCACACAGTCGGTTTCATTTTTGGAATGACGGGAACTACCATTGCCATTGGGGGTATGGGCTGGATTTTTACTACAGATTGGCCATTGAATATCGGTGGTAAACCCCATTTCCCATTACCTGCATTTATACCTATTACCTTTGAACTTACAGTTTTATTATCGGCAGTGGGTATGGTGATGACGTTTTGCTGGCTGTGTAAAATGATGCCCGGCGTAAAAAAGCATCATTTTCACCTAAGGGCAACAGACGACCTTATGGTGATGGTAATTGAATGCACAGAAAAAACAAATGAAGTTGAAGTGCAAAGTTTTTTGCAAAGTAATGGCGCACAGGAAATAAATGTTCAGGAGGCTGAAGATGGATGGTGGTTTGGCCGCTACGACAGAGAACAAAAATTGTATAAAACGGAAGAAGTAGGATATTAGTGAGTATTAAAAGTTTTTTGGGGATTAAATTAAAATTGGTTGGACATTATTTTTGAAGTATGAAAAAAATAAAAATTCTTTTGGCTTTTTTATTAATGGCGACATTGGCAACAGTTTTCGAAAGCTGTGATAGCAAGCGTGAACCTGGCAAAATATATATGCCGGACATGACCTATAGCCGTGCTTATGAAGCGTATGCTCCCAATAATTTGAAAGACGAAAACATAAATTATATCCAATATCCTGTTGAAGGCACCATAAGAAGAGGTGACTTATTACCTTTTACCCTTACAAAAGATTCTGCAGGCTATGCAATGAGTAAAGACCTTAAGGATCCTTTACCTCTGCTTGACTCAATACAAATGTCAGAAGCGCATAGATTGTTTAATATTAATTGTGCTATCTGCCATGGTCCTAAATTGGATGCGCAAGGCCCTTTATCTACCGGCGGAAAAATACCTGCTGTTGCAAATTTAACATTGAAACAATATGTGGATATGCCTATTGGTACCATGTTTTATTCTATTACTTATGGCAAGAACAACATGGGAAGTTATGCATCTCAATTAACAAAAAAGCAAAGATGGATGGTATTGCAATATGTAAAATCACAGCAATTGCAAGGAAGCGAAACTACCGATTCTACCAAGAAGGGAAGCGGCCCGGTTAAAGATTCGGCGACTGTGAAAAAATAAAGCTTAATTCTAAAAATAATTTTTTAATGAACAATCAGTATGTAACACCTGCAATATATAAGAAGTTTTATGTAGGATTTATGGTTGCCGGATTGCTTACTTTAATATTGGGTGTAATCTTCTTAAATCCCGCGGCCGGATCGCATGGAGGTAATTTAAATAGTACCCGTTTTTGGGCGGTGTTACTTCAGAATGGATTATTTTGGCTCTTTCTCCTTAATATAGCAACTTTTTTCATGGTCATTTGTATATTGGCGATGTCAGGTTGGCAGACAGCCTTCCGCAGAGTTTCAGAAGCACTTTCATCAGTAGTGCCACTAATGGCCATTCTCACGTTAATAATTTTATTTAGTATAGTTTTTGGGCATCGCGGAGATATTTATCCATGGCTCGATAAGGAACTGGTAAGCCATGATAAGGTGCTTAAAGGTAAATCGGGTTTTCTAAATCCTGTATTTTATTCCATTGCCTCACTTTTATTTATGGGTATTTGGATATTGGTAAGTAAAAAATTGAGAGACTTTAGCAGAGAAAGTGATGAGATGGGTACTATGGATTATGAGACAGGTAAAAAATGGATGAGCAAAAATTTCTTTTGGGCCGCAATATATATTGTGTCCTTTGGTTTATCTGTCGGCTCAATCATTCCATGGCTATGGATAATGAGTATTGATGCTCATTGGTTCAGTACGATGTTTAGCTGGTACACGTTTGGAAGTGTCTTTGTTTCGGGAGTGGCGCTTATCACCATATTTGTCATTTACTTTAAAAACCAGGGTCAGCTTGAATTTGTTACACAAGAACATTTGCAAGATCTGGGTAAATTTATGTTTGCATTTTCCATTTTGTGGACTTACTTGTGGTTCGATCAGTTCATGTTAATATGGTATGGAAACGTTCCGGAAGAAACTATATATTTTAAATCGCGACTGCAGGGAATTTATGAAGGACTATTTTATTTAAACCTCGTTTTAAATTTTTTGTGTCCTTTCCTGATATTTATGAAGAGGGTAACCAAAAGAAATTATACGATCGTAACTTTTATGTGTGTGCTCCTTATTTTTGGACACTGGATAGATTTTTACCTGATGATAATGCCGGGCACGGTAAAAAATAATCCTCATTTAAGTTGGTTTGAATTTGGGATTCCATTAGGTTTTATTGGTTTTATTATGTGGGGCGTAAGCAGGTTTGCATCAAAAGTACCCATGACGCCTATGAATCATCCCTTTCTTAAAGAAAGTATTATACATCATACATAAAAATAAAAGTGTGATTTTAAAGAATTTGTTTATTGAAAAAATAAAATAGAATAAATTAAAACCGGGAAGAAAATCGGGCAAATAATAAAAAATAAAATAATTCAAAAAGTACCTTTGCATTTGCCTTTAATGGCAACATTGGGGAAAATTAAGAAACATGACTGACTTTTTTTTGATAGCGATCATTGTGCTGATTTTTCTGGTTATCTTCCAGATTTCAAAAGCGAGTGAATATGTAAGCATTTTGAAGGGTGAAGAAAAATCCAGGAAACAGAACAACAAAATAAACGGATTTTTCATGATCGCCTTTCTAATCGCGGGTCTTATAGGAGTATGGTACTGCAATAAATTATATTATCCTAAAACTCTATTTCCACAGGGAGCAGCATCTTCAGAAGGGCAAAATATAGACACAATGCTGTGGATTACAATTGGAGTAACGGGAGCTGTATTTTTTATAACCCAGATCTTATTATTTTGGTTTGCGTTCAGGTATCAGGAAAGCGATAAAAGGAAAGCTCTGTATTTCACACACTCCAATAAACTTGAATTAATCTGGACAGGTATTCCGGCAATTGTGTTAACAGTACTGATTGTTTTTGGATTGAAATATTGGTTCAAATTTACTTCCGATGCGCCCAGGGGTTCGCAATTAGTGGAGATAACCGGACATCAGTTTGGATGGGAAATTCGCTATCCCGGAAAAGATGGAGTTTTGGGTAGAAAAAATTACAAGCTAACGGATCCGGCTAAAGGAAATCCATTAGGTGTTGACTGGTCAGACGCAGCGAGTCATGATGATATACACGTGGCAACAACGATGCATGTTGTAGTAAATAAACCGGTAAAATTGGTAATTAATTCCCAGGATGTGATACATGATGTTGGCCTTCCTCACTTTCGTATGAAGATGGACGCCGTTCCCGGAACGCCCACAACATTATGGTTTACGCCAATTTATACTACTGAACAAATGAAGACCAGAACGGGTAATCCCGATTTTGTTTATGAAATAGCCTGTGACCAGCTATGTGGAAGAGGACATTATACAATGCGTGGAGTAATTGTTGTTGAAACCCAGGAAGAATTTGATGCCTATATGGCCAGCCAAAAACCTGAATATTATAAAGCTTTCCCGGACTTGGACCCCGATAAGATTGCGGCTCATGATTCCACTACCAAAAGCGTAGCTCAGAATATTAAGAAATAAAATTTTAAGCCCCGGCTTTAAAAAAGATACCTATTATGGACAAAGAAGAAATTATTCACGGCACTCCAACGATAGTACATGACCTTGGCCACGAAGCGCACGTACATCATCACAAAGAAACTTTTATCACCAAGTATGTCTTTAGCCAGGATCATAAAATGATCTCAAAACAATTTCTTATTACGGGAATAATCTGGGCCGTGGTTGGCGGTTTATTTTCCGTAATATTTCGATTTCAATTAGGCTATCCTGATCAGACTTTTCCGTTTCTTGAAGATATTTTAGGCCACTGGGGAAAGGGAGGCAAAATTGATCCTGAATTTTATTATGCACTCGTTACCATGCATGGAACTATCCTTGTATTTTTCGTGTTAACGGCAGGATTGAGCGGCACATTTTCAAACCTGCTTATTCCATTGCAGGTCGGTGCCAGGGATATGGCGTGGCCATTTTTAAACATGCTTTCTTATTGGTTTTTCTTTATATCGTCTGTAATAATGTTTTCATCATTATTTGTGCAAACTGGTCCTGCAAGTGGTGGATGGACAATCTATCCCCCACTGAGTGCTTTGGGAGACGCATCAGATGGCGCAAAAATAGGTATGGACCTTTGGTTGACGAGTATTGCTATGTTTATAATATCGGTATTGCTTGGAGGATTGAATTATATAGCCACAATACTTAATATGCGTACCAAGGGAATGAGCATGACAAGATTGCCGCTTACCATTTGGGCGTTCTTCTTTACTGCAGTATTGGGAGTACTATCTTTTCCTGTATTATTATCAGGAGCTGTATTACTGCTGTTTGATCGCCATTTAGGAACCAGTTTCTTCCTAAGTGATATTTATGTAAATGGGAAAATCCTTCCCAATGAAGGAGGAAGCCCCATTTTATTTCAACACTTATTTTGGTTTTTGGGCCATCCTGAAGTTTATATTATTGCATTACCAGCAATGGGCATAACATCTGAAGTAATTTCAGTCAATTCAAGGAAACCCATATTTGGTTACATGGCCATGGTGGGATCTTTTTTTGCAATCGCTGCGCTATCGTTTATGGTTTGGGCGCATCACATGTTTGTAACAGGGCTCAATCCATTCTTAGGTTCATTTTTTGTATTACTCACGTTACTCATAGCAGTTCCTTCTGCAATTAAAGTATTTAACTGGCTTACTACATTATGGAAAGGAAATATAAGATTTACGCCAGCCATGCTTTTTGCCATAGGCTTTGTAAGTTTATTTATTTCAGGAGGATTAACCGGAATATTTTTGGGCAACTCTTCTTTAGATATTTCGCTTCATGATACATACTTCGTAATAGCCCATTTCCATCTCGTGATGGGTGTAGCCTCTATGTTTGGAATGTTTGCGGGAATTTATCATTGGTATCCGAAAATGTTTGGAAGGTATATGAATAATACCCTTGCCTACATTCATTTTTGGGTCACGATAGTCGGTGCCTATTCCATATTCTGGCCGATGCACTATGAGGGATTAGCGGGTATGCCCAGGCGTTATTATGACTTTAGTAATTGGGAATCGTTCAAAATGTTTGGCGGCCTCAATGAATTTATAAGTATTGTAGCATTAATAGTTTTTTCAGTTCAGTTACTGTTCATATTTAATTTCTTTTACTCCATATTTAAAGGAAGAAAAGTTACTACCAAAAATCCATGGGGCGCTAACACACTTGAATGGACAACTCCCATTAAGCATTTACACGGAAACTGGCCCGGCGAAATTCCTGAAGTTCATCGTTGGGCTTATGATTATGGTAAGGATGAAAGAGATCATATTCCGCAAACAGAACCGGTAGGAGCAGATGAACACCGGCATTGATATTTCAGGCATACAATTAATGCGGATGTATTTTGAAACTTATAATTATGCCCTGAAAAAATCAGGGCTTTTTAAAATGAATTTATAGATGAATAATGTGGCAACCAGTGTACCAAATTCAACTTCGTTCGCACTTGCTAGTAAGGTGAAAGATTACTTTCAGCTCGTAAAATTTACTTTGAGTTTCACGGTTGTATTTAGCTGTGTAGTTTGTTACCTGCTTTCGCCAAATGTGCAATTTAATTTGCAATCAGTTCTTTTATTATTTGTTGCTGGAATGTTGATAACAGGTTCGGCAAACGCCATTAATCAAATAGAGGAAAAAGATACAGACGCTTTGATGAGGCGAACAGCGAATCGGCCAGTAAGTGCAGGTAGAATGAGCGTAAACGAAGCCTGGACTTTTGCTATTATTGCAGGATTTGCAGGCTCTCTGTTAATGTGGCAGTATTTTAATTTTCTCAGCGCAGTACTAAGTTTATTTAGCTTGCTTTTGTATGCTTTTGTTTATACGCCGTTAAAAAAGATAAATTCAATTTCAGTTTTAGTTGGTGCATTTCCAGGAGCATTGCCTTGCTTAATTGGATGGGTTGCAGGAACGGGACGATTTGGCCCTGGAGGGTGGGTATTATTTGGAATACAATTTATATGGCAGTTTCCACATTTTTGGGCTATAGCGTGGGTTGCTCATAAAGACTATGAAAAGGCCGGCTTTAAACTTTTACCGGGAAGAGAAGGGCCAACAAAATTTACGGCATTGCAGTCAGTTATTTATTCGATGCTGATGATACCGGTTGGGATGTTGCCCTTTTATTTTCAGATAAGTGGAAATATCTCTCTATGGATTTTGCTGGCGTGCAATCTTACGATGGTGTACTTAAGCGTCATGTTGTTTATGCGAATGAACGTTCAAGCGGCGCGGAGGGTAATGTTTGGATCATATTTTTACCTCGTAGTTGTTTTCTTGTCGCTTTTATTCGACAAGATATAAGCAAGCGGAAAAAATGATGAAGAACTAAAAAATTGAAATTACTAAGAACGAAAGATAATTTATGATAGCCGTAATGAAGCAGGAAAAAACAAGGATACATCCGCACAAATTCACTTTGTGGATTGCCCTGGCCAGCATTGTAATGATGTTTGCTGCATTCACAAGCGCATACATTATAAAACGTAACCTGGCCAATTGGATCACTTTTGACTTACCCATAATTTTTTGGTATTCAACTGCCGTAATTATTATCAGCAGCATAACTATTATCATTAGCCGCAATTATTTCAGGCAAAGAGAAATGAAGCAATACAGGCTATGGCTTGCCGTTACTTTGGTATTGGGAATGGCATTTGTTTTTATGCAATATATGGGCTTCACACAATTATGGCGAAGTGGTGTAACGCTTACGAAGAATGTTTCCTTTTCTTTTTTGTATATAATTGTTGGCCTGCACGCATTGCACGTGATTGGGGGAATCATAGCATTGGTAATTGTATTAATCAAAGCGTTCAGCGTCAGAGTAAAAAATTATAATATGGTCCCCGTCGATCTCATGAATACCTATTGGCATTTTGTTGATCTTCTATGGATCTATTTGTTTATCTTTTTATCCGTAATTCGATGATAAGAGTTAAGTGCTGCAGGCGTTTTTTATAAATAATAAAACACTACAATAATTGAACAATTAATTTATTTTTGTAACAATCTTTTAACGATTAATAAATGGAAACAGCCCTGACAAGAACCAAGTCACAAATATGGAGCGGTGGCAAAAGCCCTTTCAACGTGAGTTATGGCAAACTCATGATGTGGTATTTTTTAATGAGTGATTCATTCACTTTTGGCGCATTTTTAATATCCTACGGCTCCATACGTTTTAGCCTTAACAGTTGGGTTGACCACAATTATGTTTTCAACAAATTTCCTTTCACCGGCGAGGCAAATCTTCCTCTTGCATTTGTTAGCTTGATGACCTTTATTCTTATTTTCAGTTCTGTAACGATGGTATTGGCGGTACATGAAGGACATAAGATGAATAAATTGGGTGTAGAGAAATGGATGATATTAACGATACTTGGTGGAATCGCGTTCTTAAGTTGCCAGGCCTGGGAATGGACACATCTTATTACAAGTCGTCATGAAGTTTTAGTGGATGGCGCTATACAATACTGGGGAACCACTACGAGTCACAATCCGTGGGGCCCGCAGGTTATGTATAATGGGCACCTGGTAGCTACACCCGGGCCGGTTGCATTTGGTGGTTATTTCTTTGGCATTACCGGTTTTCACGGTTTTCACGTGTTTAGCGGTGTCGTTATAAATCTTGTAATGCTTATAAAAACAAACCGGGGCGATTTTCAAAAGCGTGGCCACTATGAAATGATCGAAAAAGCCGGTCTTTACTGGCATTTTGTAGACCTGGTATGGGTGTTTGTTTTCCTTTGTTTTTATTTGATTTAATTTCCTGAGAAAATAATAATATTAGTTTAAAAGATTAAAGAAATTATATGAGTGCAGTTACAACAGTACATGTAATGGATGAAAGCCACAGCGAAGCACAGGTTAAAAGAATATGGAAAGCTTTTTGGATATTACTTATACTTACAATTGTCGAACTGGCCCTTGGCCTATCTGTTTATTATATTGACATGGAAGCTAACCCCAGCGAAATGCTCATTTTATTCATTAAAGGTGTCATATGTATTCTCACTTTGGCAAAGGCTTTTTATATCATTTCTATTTTTATGCATTTGGGAGATGAAGTGAGAAATCTGATTATGTCTATTGGAATTCCGGCAACACTTTTTATATGGTTTATTTTTACTTTTTTATACGAGGGGAATAGCTACAAAAATTTGCGAAATACTGATGCAGGAAGTCGTCCATACATTGAAAAAGTACAGCACCATCCGGTTCCTGCGATGAAAGAGGGAGAAAAAAATTGACAAGCCGAATTATTATTGAGTTAAAAAAAATATTAATTAGCTATCGCCATTGTGTGATAGCTAATTTTGTTTTACAAAGATATTATCAATGAAAAAGAAAGCATTGTTGGCTTTAATGTTAGCTATATTATTGCCAGCAGTCGGGTTTTTATTAACCAATTACTATAGCAAGAGAGATACTCAAATGCCCGGTCGTTATTTTTATGATAGCGTAAGCGTATCTCAGAAAAACGGGAAAACTATTTATGATACAGCATGGCACCATGTAAGTAACCTTGAATTTACCAACCAGTTTGGCAAAAAGGTTTCTTTTGCCGACTTGAAAGGAAAAATTATTGTACTGGATTTCTTCTTCACCCGGTGTCCCTCCATTTGTCCGCGACTTGCGAAAGCAATGAAGAAATTACAAAACTCATTTGTAAAAAATGATTCAATAGTTCAATTTATTTCTGTTTCAGTGGATCCGGTTCATGATTCAGTTCCTGAATTAAGAAAATGGGCGGAGAGATTTAATGTTGATCCTGATAGTTGGTGGGTTGTTACCGGTAACCGCGATAGCATATATCACTTTGCAATAAACGAAATAAAGGCAGATATCGCAGATTCAAATGTAGATACTGCTTTCATACATACTGAAAATTTTTTCCTGCTCGATAAACAAAGAGTTATCAGAGGCTGGTATAATGGCTTTGATACAACTGAGCAAAAAAAACTGGTCCAGGATATTCCCCTGCTGATGCTCGAGAAAGACCGGAAGAGAACTTTCGGCCAATTTCTAAAGAGCCTTTTTCAAAATAGTTAGGTATAGATTTTTTAAACAAGAATAAGAAGATGAGTGCAATTATAAAGAATATATTACCAGAACCAATTTTGCAGCGCAATGATAAAAGCGCAAAAATAATTATCTGGATTGTTTCAATAATTGTATTTGCGGCGGTTGCTTTTCTGGCAGAAGTAAAATTGAATATTCACTTAAGTTTTAACCCACACATTTTTGCCACCATAAACGCAATTATCAATTCAATTGTTGGAGTATTATTGTTGGCTGCGTTAATTGCTGTAAAAAGAAAAAAGTTTTTTTTGCATAAAAAACTGATGTTAACGGCTATTGTTCTTTCATTACTTTTTTTACTTTCTTATATCTGTCATCATCTTTTAGCAGGAGATACTAAATATGGAGACATCAATCACGACGGCATTTTAAGCGCAGATGAAAAATCACTTGCCGGAACGATGCGTTACGTTTATTATTTTATTCTGGCGACACACATTCCACTGGCTGGTATTATACTCCCATTTATTTTATTTACTGCTTACCGGGCCTTAACTGCAGATTATGGAAAGCACATGAAACTGGCAAGAATTACATGGCCTATATGGTTTTATGTGGCGATAACCGGCGTTGCCGTCTATTTAATGATAAGTCCTTATTATAGTAAATGATGCTACAACATTTGCTATAATCCCAATTCTCTATACGGATCCCAAAATAATTTTTCAAAATCAACAACCGTATCTTTTTCTACTTTAATTTTTTCTTTTAATAATAATTCTTCCATTTGCGTCGGTGTGCTGAAATGTGCTTTACCGCTTAACATGCCGTTCCGGTTTACAACGCGATGGGCCGGAACTTTTGGTTTAACGTTATGTGCCCCATTCATTGCCCAACCAACCATCCGGGCTGAAAGTTTGGTGCCCAAATAATTGGCAATTGCGCCATAAGAAGTAACTCTGCCTTTAGGTATTTGCCTTACTACTGCATAGACATCTTCAAAAAAACTGTATTGTTTTGTTGTAGATCGCGGTGATTCCTTCTGAATAGTTTTAATTATTTTTTTTGACATTTTTTTGTTCTGTAATCAATTTACTTTTTAATGGTTGCGATACATTTTCATAATTGTAAGGACAATGCCTACATCCATTGCCACAACAATAACCTCGCTGTAAATGATACTTTTCAGTGAATACGAGAAAATTATTTTCGTTGTAATAAAAATGAATTCCCTCTATAAAATTATCGTCACTGCTTTTCATTTTTTTTCTTTAAAATATTATCAAGCTCATCGTCTTTATCAATTAATACTTCAGGTAAAGAAAAACTTAGATAAAAAACCTTTTTGCTATTTGCTATGTCAAGGCTTTCATAATAAGTTTTAATATTCAATTCGGGAGAAATCTCTTCCTGGTTATATACATCGTCAATATCCAAATTTATTGTAAGCCTATACAAGTCAATAACAGTTTTTGTAAAATTATATAAGTCAGGCGAATCTGTTTTTAGGTGAATTTTACCGTCGGTTTTTAAAATGTTTTTGTATAGTTTAAGATACCTCGGATGAGTTAATCTTTTGTTTGCTTTCGATATTCTCAAGTGTGGATCAGGAAAAGTAATCCATATTTCTTCTATTTCGTTCCTTGTAAAATAAGTGTCTATTTTATGAATTTGTGTTCGCAGAAAAGCAACGTTGTTTAAGTTATTTTTAAGGGCATATTTGGCGCCAACCCAAATGCGGTTTCCTTTAACATCAACCCCAATAAAATTCCTTTGCTGGTACAATTGTGCAAGACCAACCGCATATTCGCCCTTGCCACAGGCAAGTTCCAGGGTAATCGGGAGTTCATTACCAAAATGCTTATTCCAATTCCCCGCCATGTTTTCAGGATATTCCAGAACATTTGCAAAGGTTTTTATTTCGCTAAATCTTTGTAACTTTTTTTGAGCCATCATGGCAAAAATAAGGTATCCGCTTTGTGTTATATTTTATAGAAGGGACGACCTCTGATTTTATTCTTGCCTGATTTTTTAATAATTAATGGTATTCCCGGTTTTATGCAAACATTCGCCGTCGGTATTATATCATTTACCGACTTTTTCCTCATGCAAGCCTATACACTATTTTAACGCATAAAACTTGTACCTACATTTGTTCTATAAATAATGGATAGTATATGGAACAAGATAAAAATGATATAAATCAATTTGGCGGATCAAGGGGTTCCCGCATGTGGAGTGGCGTTATACTTTTAATAGCAGGAGTTTTGTTGTTGGGTTACAAGATGGGAGCACCTATACCGGGGTGGGTTTTTACCTGGCCTGTTTTATTAATTGCCATTGGACTTCTAACAGGGGTTAAAAGCAGGTTTCATAATCCGGGGGCTTTTATTATGATAGTAATAGGAGGTGTTTTTTTACTTGATCAGACGAGCCCTGAGCTCAATTTTCATAATTATATTCTTCCGGTAATACTTATAGGTGTAGGGCTGATATATATCCTAAGGCCGAGAAATTCCTGGAGTCACAGGTACAGAAGAAAATGGCGTGATGATATAGATTATTATCATTCACCGGTTATTATCCCACCCACAGAACATTTTACAGATACCAGGAGCGATAATGCTGACACCGATAACGGTGAATACGTGGAAATTAATGCCGTTTTGGGAGGTGTAAAAAAAATCATTTTATCAAAAAATTTCAAGGGCGGAGAGATAAACAGCTTTATGGGCGGTACAGAACTAAATCTTTCAAAGGCTGATATCTTAAAACCTGTGGTACTGGAGGTTAATAACGTTTTCGGCGGAACTAAATTAATTGTTCCCTCTAACTGGGATATTAAAAACGAGGTCACAACTGTGTTTGGGGGCATTGAGGATAAGCGAAGTCTCAACAACACACCACCGGATGCAGGCAAAACTTTATTCTTAAAAGGTACATGTGTATTTGGAGGTATTGAAGTAACGAACTATTAATTTATTTCACTAATAACAATAACTACAATTCGATCATTTATAAAATCAACATTATGAAATGGTATCTTGCGAAATTAGTATATAGAATTATTTGCGGCGAAGGAAAACATACTCCGCAGTTTGATGAACAATTGCGATTAGTTCATGCTGAAGATGATTTACATGCTTTTCAGAAAGCCCGTACGACCGGCCACCTGGAGGAAGATAATTTTTTAAATAGTATTCATAAGCCCGTGCATTGGGAATTTATTGACGTTTCGGAATTGCATCCATTAACTGAACTAATTGATGGGGCGGAGTTATATTCACGCATTTGCGAGGAGGAAGAAGCAGACAGGTACATTCGGGTTACAAAGCAACGTGCAACTCATATACTTGAAAACAGCATGGAGAAAAGCTTTCCTTTAAATTAAAGGTCTTGGTCAACTCAAAATCGAATAGAAGATTAATTTCAGCAAGCATAACAGGCTGGTCTGTTATAAGCATAATCTATTCAATTATGTTGACCAGCATATTGAGAAATTTTAAACTCACTGATGTCGAAATAATTGTTGATGCCATAGTTAATAACTTATTGTTGACCGGGAGTTGCCTGTTAGTTCTCAATAATATGCGTTACTATTTGCCGCGGCGTGAAAAATATTGGTACATTTTAACAATAAGCATTGGTTTAAGCGGCATTTGTGTATTAATTGCAAAGGGTGTGCTGTGGTTAATATTTAAAGATGATGCGAACTACATTCAATCGCTAACACAATCTACAGGCATACGTTTTGGAATTTTATTTTTGTTGATAGGATGTATGTCGATGATGGCGTTGCTTTGGTACACACAGGAAGAACAGCAAATTATCAACGAAAGAAAAATAGATTCTGAGCGACTCTCAAGAGAGGCAGAACTATTTAAGTTACGGCAACAGTTGCAGCCGCATTTTTTGTTCAACAGCTTAAATTCGATAAGTGCACTTACAGGAAGTCAGCCCGAAAAGGCAAGACACATGATACAACAGTTAAGTGATTTTTTACGTGGAACCCTGAAGAAAGATGATCAGCAATGGAGTACTTTAGATGAGGAAATACAATACCTCAGGCTTTACCTTGATATAGAAAAGGTTCGGTTTGGGCATCGCCTGCAAACAGAAATAATCTATACTGCTGAAGCATCATTGCTAAAATTGCCATCTTTATTGTTGCAGCCTGTTGTTGAAAATGCAATTAAGTTTGGCCTCTATGATACAACCGGTGAAGTATTAATAAAGTTAGAAGCAACAAAAGAAAATAACTATTTAAAAATTATAGTGAGAAATCCATTTGATCCCGAAACCTCTCAACCACTAAAAGGAACCGGCTTTGGATTAACTTCCATACAAAGAAGATTATTTCTTTTGTTTGCGAGACAGGATTTGCTAACAACCGAAAAAAATGAATCTTTTTTTATTACAACTATACTTATACCACAATTAATATGAAGGTTATAATTATTGATGACGAACCCCTTGCAAGAAGTATTGTAAAAGAATATTTACAATCGCATGCTGACGTTGATGTAGTTGCAGAATGTAGTGATGGCTTTGAAGGCATGAAGGCGATAAACCAACATGAGCCGGATCTTATTTTCCTGGACATTCAAATGCCTAAGATAAATGGTTTTGAAATGCTGGAACTTTTAGAAAATCCGCCGGCAGTAATCTTTACAACTGCATTCGACGAATTTGCAATAAAAGCTTTTGAATTGAATGTAACTGATTATCTTCTTAAGCCATTCAGCAAAGACCGTTTTGACAAAGCTTTACAAAAATATTTGAACAAGCCCGCCGTGTCTTCGGCGCAACCTGTGATTGAAACAGCAGCACAATCACCCGGACAGCAAAACCGGGTTGTAGTAAAAGATGGGAATAAAATAAAAATTATACCCATAAATCAAATTCACTACCTCGAAGCGGCAGATGATTATGTAAAAATAGTTACGGCTGAAGGTTCTTTTTTAAAAAAGAGAACTATGACTTTTTTTGAGCAATCGCTCATGCCGTATCAATTTGTAAGAATACATCGTTCCTTCATCTTGAATACCCAACTTATAACGCGTATTGATGCGTATGAAAAGGATAGTCATATGGTATTGCTCAATACTGGCGCTAAATTGCAGGCGAGTAAATCCGGGTATATGAAGTTGAAAGAAGTGCTGGGTATATAATACTTTTAATTTTTGCGTAGCGTTCAGTAGTCTGAATTTAGCAATTCATTTCAGGCTTTGCAATAATACACCTACTTTTTTGTCGTAATACCTTTAGACTAGCAGTTGGGATTAATCGCGCCCGTAGGCTACGAACTAAAAAACTAATCGCTTGGCTTCAACTGAGGCGATAAGGTTAAGTCGGTATAAACTTTTCATCAGCCTCCATTCCTTGAGCCGGGCGCAAGATTTTTTGGAAATTGAGTTTCTCGCTTTTGGTCTATTTCTCGTGTGCGGAATATCTTCCCCTTTCGTTGAGGAAACACTTGTGTGAAGGGGCGTAGCAATTTGATTTTTCTCCCACCTGTAAACGTCTTGTTTACATCTTTCGGTTCTAAACTCTAAAGATAATTTTTTGGTAAATAGCGATAAATAGCATCAGGGTAGTACAGATATTTTTAATAATTATTTAAATTTAAGTAGTTAACAAGATAAAAAGTAAATAAAAAGTCATTATTTAATATTAGCGAGGTAATATTTGAGGGCAGGACCCTTCCAGCTGTTTTTGGGGAAAAATGAGGAAATGTATCATAATTTTTAAAGTGTACGAAATGGTTTAATTATTGTAGTGTTCAAAAACTATGGATAAGATATTAATTGTAGACGACAATTCTGATATACTCTGGGTTGTTGAAACCGTTCTTAAAAGATATGGATTCGATGTAATGGCTCTGCCAAGAGGTGAAGATGTGCTTCCAAAAGCCAAATTATTTTGCCCTCAACTAATTTTGCTTGATGTTTTTCTTTCAGGAATCGACGGCATTGAAGTCTGCAATAAATTAAAAGAAAATCCGAAGACAAAAGATATACCAGTCATCATGTTTTCGGCGCATACTAATTTCACTGATATTCAAAAGTTTTGCAAGGCCGATGATTTTATAGCAAAACCTTTTGACGTTAATGAATTGGTAAGTAAAATTCAATTCCAGATTAAAGCAGGAGCAGCTTAAATCACTCCAGGGAATAGCTTATAATAAAAAAGCCTGAGAAGATGAATTCACAGGCTTTTAAGCTGTAGGGGGAGGGATCGAACCTCCACGAGGCAGTTAGCCGTAGCACAAAGTTCAGTGGTCGACCCTGGTCGATGTCTTATTTCTAAAACAACGGCTCTATGCTATGTTTATCCTGTTATCCTCACCCCCGAGACAAGAGGGCATGTCTGCCAAAAATTTCATCACCCCACAATTTTTAAGAACTTAATAGTGCAAATCTAATATAACAAGCCGTATTAAAAAAATATTTTAATAAATTGACATAAAATATAGAAATCATTCAATAAATTGTTTATTTTTATAAAATTAATTTAAAATAGAAACTTATTATGGCATCTAAGTTAAACCTCGACAAACTAGATCTTCAGATCATTCAGGAAATGTTGCAAAATGCAGAAACACCTTATGCAGAACTGGGTAAAAAACTCTTTGTCAGCGGCGGTACAATTCATGTTCGTATAAAAAAGCTGGAAGAGTTTGGCATAGTTAAAGGTAAAAAATTAAATGTAAATTTAAAACAGTTGGGATATGATATCACAGCTTTCGTTGGAATCTTCCTCGAAAAAAGTTCACTATATGATTCGGTAGCTACTGAGCTTGAAAAAATTCCAGAAATTGTACGACTCAATTATACAACTGGCAATTATAGTATGTATATCGAAATTGTTTGTAAAGACATTAACCAACTCCGATATGTGTTGCACGACGAATTGCAAAAAATTAAAGGAATCGAGCGAACTGAAACTCTGATTTCTCTTGAAGAAAGTTTCAACCGGAGTGTATTGGTAGCTAAAGATGTTAGCTGATATTTTGAGAACGGAGTGGAAGATATAACGAAGTGGGGTTTTGCTACTGGCAACTAACGTTTTGTTTCCCGCTATCCTCTCACATCTAAAGCATCCCTCAGCCCGTTTCCGAGAAGATTGAAGGCAAGTACCAAAATCATAATGGCTATTCCCGGCGCAAGCGCCAGCGTTGGATTGTGAGTGATGATGAAGTTGTAATTTTCTTTAATCATTAATCCCCAACTTGGCGTAGGAGGTTGTACGCCTACCCCAAGGAAACTAAGCCCGGCCTCAATAATTATTGCGCTGGCAAAATTGGATGCAGCGATTACAATAACCGGCCCGAGTACATTTGGTAAAATATGCCGAATAATAATTCTCATATTTTTGAGCCCCAGGGCCTTGGCAGCCTGTATGTATTCCATTTCACGCAACGCCAATACTTGTCCTCTTATCGTTCTGGCAACGTTGACCCACATGGTAAGCCCAACAGCTACAAATATTTGCCAGAAGCCTTTACCCAATGATAAGGTAATTCCAAATACCAAAAGCAATGTGGGCATACTCCATATTACATTAATCATCCACATGATAATATTATCCACTTTACCTCCAAAATAGCCAGCCACAGCGCCTAAAATAATTCCAATGCTGAGGGAAATGAGAACAGTTATAAGACCAACGGCGAGGCTTACCCGAACTCCCACAATAAGGCGGCTTAAAATATCACGCCCGAATTTATCTGTGCCTAGCCAGAAAGTTTTGGAAACGATAAAGTTTTTTTCCGGCAGAGAATTTTTCGACCAGCTTTCCCTTTCCGCAACGCCTTCATCAATATATTTTTGGATGATGACGGAGTCTCTTGTTTCCTTAAAATTATTTATGGGAATGAAGAGGCACTCGTCTTCTTTACCAAACAATAACCGGTTAAGAAACCCGGGTGAAGAAATCTTTTTCTCTTTATTTACTTTTAAAAATAATTGCCGGAAACCAGGTTTACGTGCCTGTATCTCCACAACTTGCCTGTCTGCATTGGGAGTTGAATCTGGTGAAATGAAATAGGCAAAAATTCCCATTAACACACAAATGCAAATAACTGCAAGACCAATTATGGCGCCTTTATTTTTCTTTAGCCGTTTCCAGGCATTTTGTGAAAAGGAAAATGATTCCGTCATTATTAATATTATTTCAACCGATGGTTAATGTACCTTTCTTTCTTTCCAGGTATAAGATCCAAATTTACCTAGCCATCCGGCAACCAACGTATAAATAATATGAAATGGCTGAGAAGGAATGAACCACCAAAGTAATTTTTGCTTTCCTAAAAATTTTGCTACTGGAAAAAGAAATAATAGCTCTGTAATTATTTTAACTGCAAATAAAATCAATAATAAGTAAAAAGCTTTCAGGTATAAGAATGAATAAACAGACAGAAAAAATATCCATGCATTCAGGAAATATACCAGGAAAAGAACAGTAGTAATTTTTAGGTCAGGGTACCTGTCAGCTTTACTCGCCCATCGAACTCGCTGGTTTATAAATTCTTTTAAATTTTCGGATGGTTGCGTTTGTACTATCACGTTAGTAGACTTTATATACCCTATTTTACCAGGATATTTCTTTTCAATTTTATGCATCAGCAACATGTCATCACCACTGGCGATATTGTCGATACCTTCAAATCCATTTACTTTATGAAATGCACTTTTTTCATAAGCCAGGTTGGCGCCGTTACACATGTTGTGTACTTTTTTATAAACTGATGCGCCGGTAATTCCCTGTAGTGTCATAAAATCAAGTGACTGAAATATCTTAAAAAGTTTTTTAAACGATGAATCATTTGATGACGGATCTGCATATGTAACGGGGGCCGCAATAAAAACTGAACCTGTTTCTTCAAAATAAGAAGCGATTGTAGTAAGCCACGCCTGCTGAACTATGCAATCTGCATCAGTAGTTACTATTAAGCTTCCTTTCGCCAACCCAATACCAGTTTCAATTGCCTTTTTTTTATAAGAATTCAGGTTTTTGCTTCCTTCAAAATCGGCAAGTTTTATTAAGGTGATATTGTTTCGTTTAAATGAATCGACAATAGCAGCAGTGGAATCAATTGAATGATCATCCACAACTACAATTTCAAATAAATTCGCCGGATAAGTTTGCTTCAGAATCGATTCAATACAGAGGCCAATATTTTTTTGTTCATTTCTTGCAGCAATAATAACTGAAACTGTTGTTGTGTTTTTATGATTTTTTTCTCCAGTTTTTTCAAATGTTTCCAGTTGCAACCAGCTTTGCCTGTAATAGATAATGAGAATGGTATAAGGAACCAACAGCAAAAGAGAAATCGCCTGTAAAATCATGAAATAGCTTTACTACTGCATTTTACAATTATTTAATACAGTGTTAGCAAAAATAAATTTTTTGAATTCAAATGAATTTCTAACTTTGTGTAGTTGCATAAACAACTATATGTCAAACAACCAATTTAAGAAAGGGGAATTATACAGCTTTATTACCGGCAAAGCATCTACAGCAATTGCCCGGCGGCTACAGAAAAATTTTAAGCAATCGGGAATGGAAATAACCATTGAGCAATGGAGTGTGTTGTATCATTTGTGGAAACAGGAAGGCCAAAGCCAACAACAGTTATGTGAAGCCACCTTTCGCGATAAGCCAAGTATAACAAGATTGGTGGATAACCTTGAGAAGCAAAAACTGGTAAAGAGAGTTCCGTCTAAAGAAGATCGCAGAATTAACCTCATCTATTTAACAAAAGAAGCGTTGAATTTGCAGGAAAAAACTATGGAACTCGCAAATAAAACACTTAACGAAGCGTTGGATGGTGTAACGAACGGGCAAATTGAAATTGCAAAGGAGGTTTTGCAGAAGGTGTATGATAACCTTGCTAATCTCCCTTTAACTGATTGATAAAAATTGTAAATACAATTCACTTAATAAAATTTAAAATCATGAGCACAACAACAACAGCCTCACTATTGAAAGGTGGCGAATGGCTGGTTAAAAAAGGTAATGCTTTTGAAACATTTACCCCGGAAGACTATACTGAGGAACAGCTGATGGTTAGGGATATGTGTAACCAGTTCTTGCAGACGGAGGTTCTTCCTGTCATTGAACGCATTGACAAAATGGAGCCGGGACTTATGCCATCATTGATGGATAAAGCTGGTGAACAGGGTTTATTGGGCGCTTCGGTTCCGGAAGAGTTAAATGGTCTTGGCAAAGATTTCGTTACTTCTACCCTGGTAAGCGAAGGATTAGGAGGTGGCTACTCCTTCAGTGTGGCAATGAGTGCACATGCAGGTATCGCCACATCACCCATTTTATATTTTCGAACAGAACAACAGAAAAAGAAGTACGTGTCAAAATTGGCTACAGGCGAATGGAAGGGTTCATACGGACTAACGGAACCGGGTAGTGGCAGCGACGCATTAGGAGCCAAAACAACTGCAACGCTTTCGGCAGACGGAAAATATTATTTACTCAATGGACAAAAATGCTGGATCACTAACGGGGGTTTTGCAGATGT
>NZ_JBMQQG010000264.1:0-13937 GCF_057362405.1 Ginsengibacter sp. | reverse complement strand
CTTGCTCTTCGGTACTTCAACGGTTACATCATTTATAAATACATTTCGCAGTTGGCTTATCACTGAATCTTTATTACGATGGCCCAGCCGGATAAAAATGGCATTGCCGGTATTTACTGCATGAATGTGCTGCACATCTACATCTTCCAACACACCTCCATCAACAGACTCAATTGCAATTGCAGAGCGGAAAGTATTATAGACTTCAATGTTTTTTATCACAATATTCTTAAAACCTCCTCGTGAAGCAGTTCCTAATTTTACGGCACTGGCACTGGAGCGGACTTTACAGTTGGCAACATAAATATTTTCGCAACGACGATTTCTGTCTTCTGATTTTAAACAAATACCATCATCGGCAGCATTAATAATACAGTTGGTTATTTTAGCATTTTTGCAATCCACCACGTCGATGCCGTCATTGTTTAGAAAAGTGTTACTGAAAACGTGTACACTATCGATTATAAGATTGGTGCAATTTTTATAATCCTGTATCCATGAAGTGCCATTTTGAAGGTGAATGTTTCTTATGGTGACTCTGTCACAATTTCTAAAATCGATCATTCGGGGCCGGTTGCTCTCGCTTGGCCTGCGCTGGTGCCAGTCATTATATTGCTTCCATTCGTTATCATATAAATCACCTGCTATTAGCCTTTTATAAATGTCCTGTATGAGCAGGTCGCATTGCCCGTCAATAGTTCCTTTACCACTGATGGAAATATTTTTTGCGTCGTTCGCCACGATCCAGGCAGAAGCTCTTTGGCTTGGCCCGTAGTCGGTCCTGTCAGTACTTGCCAGCAATACGGCTTCTTCGGCAACATACAATTCAACATTCGATTTTAAATATATGACACCGCTTAGAAAGCGGCCTCCCGGAACAACCACTCTTCCTCCTCCATTTTTGTTTGCATCATCAATGGCATGTTGGATGGCTTTCACATTATTGGTAACCCCATCGGAGATAGCACCATAATCGGTTATTACAAAATCTTTCTTTTGGCTGAAGCATGCCGTAACCGAAAAGAATGTTACAAGTAATAAAGTGTTTTTTTTCAAAACATAAATTTAAATAGCACTTTCAATTTTTATTGCCAGGCTATGGCTACATACAATAGTCTAAAAAAGATTTGGCATAAATTAAATCAGTGCCGTTATAAAATTGGAAATCTTTGGCCAGGATTTTTTAAAAATGATTACTCTTTTCAAATGACGTCAATTATTTTATTGTCCTGAAAGTTTAATTAGTGACACACCATGAGGCGGTATGTTTGATGAATAACTTGCTGACGAAGTTCCTACGTTAACTTGTCGCCACAAATCCCTGACTTTATATTTCCCGGTTAATCCAAGATTACCAAAATTGATACTGATATTTTTATAGCCATCACTCGTGTTGAAAATTCCAATCGCTCGGCTTCCATCAGCGAGTTCCTTAACCCATATTTGAAATTCATTCGTTTTTATTTTTTGCTGGGCCTGCTTTCCTGCTATATCCTGGTCAATTGCCAGCACTTCATCGTTAGTTAATAGATTCAATGTAAAATTATCCAGCTTACTTACATCGCATCCGATTAAAAGCGGAGAAGATAATAAGCACCATAGACTGATGTGTGAATATTGTTCATCCGGTGTGAGGTTGGTGGCACGTAATATACCAGACCAACCTACCTTGCCAACCACAAGCATGTCGGGATCATTCCAGTTGCCCGGCTTTGCATAGTGAAATAATTCAGGATGATCAAAACCATTCGCCACAACACTTCCCCATGAATCGTTGATATCGCCGGTTGTACGCCAACTATTCCCGTTTACCTGGCCACCCCATTTCCACACATCGGCCATACCATATTGACAAAGACTATAAACAATATCTCTTGGTTGCTTTATTAATGCGTCCGCCATTAGTCTATAAGGCTTTTGATAGGCCTTTAACGTTGTGTCATTTTCTTTATTGAATACCTCCTGGTAACTGCACCAATCGTATTTTAAATAGTCAACTCCCCATTTGGCATATGTCGTTGCATCCTGCAACTCATGTTGGTAAGAGCCAGTGTAACCGCCACATGTTTTAGTTCCCGGTGACGAATACACGCCAAACTTTAATCCTTTATCATGTAACCAGTTTGCCAATCCCGCAATGTCACCAAACTTTTTGTTTGGTAATATTTCTCCATCAGCGGCTCTTTCAGGATCCTGCCAGCCATCATCTATATTAATATAACTCCAACCGTGATCAATCAACCCTTTGTCAATAAATGCCTGCGCCGAACTCTTCACTTTTTCATCATCAACCGTTAAACCCCAGCAATTCCAGCTATTCCAGCCCATCGGCGGTGTAAGCGCCAGTTCATTGCCAACCTTCAATTTAAAATTCTGTACAGCAGCACCTAATGAATTTGAAACAATGATGTCGATATCATAAGTTCCTTTGGCTTTCACTTCTCCTGTGATAATTCCTGCAACTGCGTCTATTGCCAAACCGTTAGGCACATTTGATGCGGTATAATGTAAAGGCTTTTTTCCTGTCGCAGCTATCTTAAAAATTACTGGCGAGTTGGGCCTTACACCAAATATTTTTGCACTATTAATGCGGGGCTTATCAGGAACAGGTGGCGTAAGAATGTAAGGCGTAACTTTCAATTTACTTTTTGTTTCTCCAGTGTGTTTTTCCTTAAAGGAACCTGTTATTTCGTATCTTTTATTGGGCGCCGTATTGATACTTTCAGTAATGGCTTTACCTGCCGTTAGGGTAACAGGCTTTACGATCGATCTAATAATCTTATTGGCTTGGCCATCTCTAACGGAAATAGTTAAGGTTCCTTCAAGGTCTTTGCCAGAGCTATTTTCAGCAGAACAGGTGTATTTTGATGAAATAGCGGCATCTTCGTCAAGACCCACTTCCACTACGTCTATCGGCGCTAATAATTTAATAAAAGGAACACCACCAAACATACCACCGTTGCCGGCATGATCGTACACCTTGATGGCAATAATATTTTCTTTATCCCATTGAATAAGATTACTTGTTGTTGGCAAATTATAAATCCGGTACGCATCCCACATTCCGCTATAACTACCGGCATCAGTTGGCAGAGCGCCGGTTTGTCTGATTTTCTCACCATTAAAAAAAGTTTCGTCTACATCATCAATCTTACCAAGATGAAAAGAAAGTGTGTCTTTCCAATAGGCATTCTTTTTTAAAGAAGAAGGCAGCATAAATTTGATCCGATACCAGGCATATCCGTCATACTTGTCGTAGCCTTGCAACTCCCAATTTTCATCCGTTTTAATAGAAGGCCATTGACGATCATCAAAATTGGCATCTTTCCATGCAGGGTCGTCGCCCGTATGAAATTTGGCAACAGGGAAAGAAATATTTTTTTGTGCAAATGTGTGTAATGAAAATAAAACCAGTAAAGCAAAAAATAGTTTATTCATTTAATTTGAATTTAATCACCCGAATGTAAAACAGATTGGCGGCGTTTACGAAAACTCTTTGATTTAATAATCAGTTACGCAATTTTCCTGGCATTGATCCTTACATCTTCAAGTTTTACCGCTAAGCCTGACTCCATCGACATCTTCGCTGCGTAGGCAATTTCAGTGGCTTTCAGGCCATCTACCCCACCAGCCGGCATTGGCTTATTATTTTGTAAGGCGTCAATAAATAATCGCATTTCAATTAAATAAGAATTGGCATAACGGTCCATAAAAAAATCAAGCGGCAATGCATGATGTATTCCTTTTTCATCATAAATAACATTGCGATTATGCAAATTATTTTCCACTTTTATCATACCGGCATTTCCGAAAATTTCCAGGCGTTGATCATAACCATAAGCAGCTTTCCTGCTGTTGTCAATAACTGCATAAGTACCATCTTCAAAAATTAAAGTTGTTAATGCAGTGTCTATGTCGCCGGCTTCTCCAACTGCTTTGTCTACTAAATTCAAACCGCGTGCATATACTTCAACAACCTCTTTATCCATTATATATCTTGCCATATCAAAATCGTGTATGGCCATATCCATAAATAAACCGCCTGAATTTTTTATATAATCAATAGGTGGCAATCCAGGATCGCGGCTCGTAATCTTCACAATTTGAACATCGCCAATTACTCCCGCACGAACCGATTTATAGGCTTGCATAAAATCAGGATCAAATCTCCTGTTAAAACCGAGCATCAGCTTAACACCAGCATCCACGGCCATTTCACTCAGTGATGCCGTTCGTTCCAGTGAAAGATCCATTGGCTTTTCGCAAAAAATATGTTTGCCGTTTTTAATCCCTTGCTCAATCAAATCAGCATGTGAACTAGTAGGCGTGCAAATTAGTATAGCCTGTACATCGGGCAGTGCAATTACCTCATGCGCATTTTTTGAAAAAGTAATTTTATCATATTTTTTTTCGAGAGATGTATCATATAATGGATCAGCTACTGCGATAATATTTACGCCCGGGAAATGTTGCTCAATATTTTTGAAATGAATTTTACCGATGCGTCCCATCCCTAGTAATGCAATGTTAATTTGCTCCATCTTGTTTTATTTTTTAATTGAGTTTGAAAGAGTTTTTATAAGCCTTTATCGCATAAATATTGCCGGTTGTTTTCAGCACATTGTTTGGGATTGCCCATTCCAGGCAAAACATCCTGCTCCACTACAATCCATCCATCGTAATTTTTATTTTTTAAAAATTGAATCACAGCCTCGAAATCAACATCGCCTTTACCCAGTTCGCAAAACACACCATGCTGAACCGATTGAAAATAATCCCAATTATTTCTTGCTGACGCTGCAGCTACTTCGGATGAAAAATCTTTAAAGTGTACATGCCAGATGCGATCCCAATATTTTTCAAGAATATCCAACGGATTTTTTCCACCACCAAACATGTAATGTCCTGTGTCAAAACAAAGACCAACCAGGGCGGGATCGGTAATTTGCAGGAAAGCATTTATTTCTTGCGGGGTCTCAACATAGCCGGCACAATGATGATGAAATACTGTTCTCATTCCGTACTTATTTTTTACTGCGCTTGCAACCTTCTCTGCTCCTGCTCCAAATATTTTCATTTGGGCATCTAGCAGGCCGCCCTGTCCGTTTGTTCTACCTGCATTCTTTGTTCTAAATTCCACGGTTCCATTCTCATCGGCCAATACAATAAATGCATCTTTATAACCGGCATCATACATCAATCCCGCAACCTTTAAAGCTTTTTCAACACCGGCCTCATGCGCACTTTCGTTGGATAATGCAACCGGCACGAAAGCTCCCAACAAGCTAATATTTCGTTTCGCAATTTCATCATGTAATGCTGTTGGATCTGTTGGCATAAAGCCCCAATCGCCCAATTCTGTTCCGGCATAGCCTGTCTCAACCAATTCATCCAACACCTCTTCATATCCTAATGATTTTCCTTCCAATTCAAATTCCAGGGCGCCCCAGGAACAAGGTGCGTTGGCAATCTTTATTTTCTTTTCCATAGTAGTTTTTAAAATTTTCTTGACCATTCCTTTGGCCAGCGTTCTATTACGACTTTTGTTTGTGTAAAAAATTCAATGGCATGTTTACCTTGTCCATGCAGGTCGCCGAAGAAACTTTCTTTCCAGCCGCTAAAAGGAAACTGTGCCATCGGAGCCGCCACGCCAATATTGATTCCAATATTGCCGGCCATTGCCTGGCTTCTGAACTTGCGGGCACTTGAACCACTGCTTGTGAAAAGGCAGGCCATATTTCCGTACTTACCGTTATTGATAAACGCAATTGCATCGTCTACTGTTTTCATGTGCAGCAGGCTCATAACCGGGCCAAAGATTTCTGTTTTTATAAGTTCTCCATCAACCGGAATATTTTCAAGAATAGTAGGTTGTATAAAATTTCCATTTTCATAATCTTTAATCAAAGTGTTTCTTCCGTCCAATAAAATTGAACCACCTTCTGCTTCGCCCTGTGCAATAAGGGTTTCAATTCTTCTCTTACTTTCTTTGCTGATAACGGGCCCCATTTCCACTCCTTTGTTTAAACCAAAACCAACATTTCTGGCCTTCGCAGATGCATACAATGAATCACGTATTTTAGAATTATCATCAACTGTTATCACAACTGATGCTGCGAGGCAACGTTGACCGGCACAGCCATAGACGCTATCAGTAACAATCTGTGATGTCATTTCAATATCTGCATCGGGCAATATAACAACAGGATTTTTTGCACCACCCTGCGTCTGCACTCTTTTGCCATTGGCCGTGCCACGGGAATAAATGTATTTGGCTACCGCAGTGCTTCCTACAAAACTGATTGATTTTATATCCGGATGATCGAGTATCGCATCAACAGATTGTTTTCCTCCATGAACCAAATTAATTAATCCTTTAGGAATGTCTAATTGATGGATCAATTCAAATATTTTCATCATCGTTAGCGGCACCTTTTCCGAAGGTTTTATGATCATGCTATTGCCGCACGCAATGGCATAAGGCAAAAACCAAAAAGATATCATTGCCGGGAAATTAAAAGGTGCAATACACGCAGTTACACCTAACGGTTGCCGTATCATGTACTCATCAATTCCGGTTGCAATGTTTTCTAAAAACTCACTTTGCAAAAGCATCGGCGCTCCACTGGCCACTTCTATATTTTCAATGGCTCTTTGAATTTCACCGTTAGACTCAGCTAACGTCTTGCCACACTCGAAAGTTATGATGCGTGCAATTTCATCCGCATTATCTTCGAAAAGCTGTTTCAATTTAAACAGGGGTTGAATACGTTTCAGAACGGGCACATCTTTCCATTGCTGATAAGCAAGATTTGCCGCGAATGCGGCCGCCGTTACGTCATTAGCTGTAGCCGCTCCAAAGGGCACTTTTGCCAATACCTCGCCAGATGCAGGATTCAAAACATCATTGGTTTCTTTTGAAGCGCTTTGAACCCACTGCCCATTGATATAATTTTTTAATACATCCATTCTTATTCTTTATTTTGATTTTTACAAATGATATTTCTGCTTTTTCTTATTGTTTTGTAATTTCTCAAGACTCGCTTTAACGGAACTAACGGTTGATACTTCCGCCACCGGAACTTCCCACCATGCATAACCATCAACCCTTTCCTCGCGGTCTGTTTCAATATAAATTACCGTGGTCTTGGTTTCATTTTTTGAATCAGCCAATGCCTGTTTAAATTCATCTATGCTTTTTGCACGGAATACAACGGCGCCCAAACTTTCAGCATTGGTAGCCAAATCAACGGGCAAGTAATTACCGGTAAGTTGTCCCGTTTTCTTATCCCGATATTTATAAACTGTACCAAAGCCGTTTGTTCCCAATGATTTTGAAAGCCCGCCAATACTGGCATACCCGTTATTGTTAAGCAGTATGATAGTAAGTTTATAACCCTCTTGTATAGACGTAATTATTTCCTGCGACATCATTAAATAACTTCCATCGCCCAGCATTACATAAATCTCCCTTGAAGGATCAGCCATCTTCGCACCGAGCCCTCCGGCAATTTCATATCCCATACACGAATAGCCGTACTCAAGATGAAAACCCTTACTGTCCGACGTTTTCCAGAGTTTATGTAAATCTCCCGGTAAACTTCCGGAAGCGCATACAACTATGTCTTTTGCAGCGGAAAAATTATTTACAGCTCCGATTACTTCACCCTGGCTTACCGGAATTCCGTGATTCAATGAATAAACGCTGTCCACAATCTTATTCCATTCTGCTTGGCTCTTTCTTATAGCATTTTCATATTTATCAGCAACTTTATAGTTCTTTAATAACTTATCCAGGTCTTTAATCGATTCTCTCGCGTCACCAACAACGGGTAAGGCTGCCTGCTTGAAAGAATCAAATTCTGAAACATTGATATTAATAAACTGAACAGATGGATTTAGAAATCCGCCCTGGGACACTGTTGTAAAATCGCTATATCGTGTTCCGATACCAATAATTACATCGGCTTTTTCACATGCGGCAATTGCACCGGGAGTTCCTGTAACGCCCGCTGCGCCTAAATTCTGAGGTTCATCATAATGCAAGCTGCCTTTACCGGCAAACGTTTCTGCCACGGGAATCCCTGTTCTGTTTACCAGCTTTTTTAACTCATTGCACGCATCGCTATATATAACACCACCACCTGCAATGATCACCGGGTTCTTTGATTTACTGATAATAGCAGCCGCCTTTTGTAACATATTTTTATCTGCTCTTAATCTTGGAATTTGCCAAACTCTTTTCCTGAAGAAACTAAGGGGGAAATCGAAAGCTTCCGCCTGAACATCCTGCGGCATGGCAATCGTAACAGCACCCGTTTCAGCCGGGGAAGTTAGTATGCGCATTGCATTCATCATTGCCGGTATCAACTGTTCCGGGCGATTGATGCGATCCCAATATTTTGAAACAGGTTTAAAACAATCATTGACTGAAATATCTTTTGAATACTGGTATTCTAATTGCTGCAGCACAGGATCTACCGTTCTTTTGGCGAATATATCACCCGGCAACAGCAACACCGGTATGCGATTAATGGTAGCGGTAGCGGCCCCGGTAATCATATTAGTAGCGCCCGGTCCTATCGACGAAGTGCACACAAATGCACCTAACCTGTTTTTAACTTTCGAGTAGGCAATAGCGGTATGAACCATCGCCTGCTCATTTCTATATTGATAATATTTGAAAGAAGGGTATTGATATAATGCCTGACCAATTCCACCAACATTGCCATGCCCGAATATGCCTAAACATCCTGCGAAAAAGGGACTTTCTATCCCGTCTCTTTCCACATATTGCTTTTGCAAAAATTCGATGGTCGCCTGTGCGGTAGTTAATCGTTTTGTTTTCTCTGCCATTTTATAAAGTATTTCGTTTATGCATTTAGGTTATATTCTATCTTTTTATAGTCCTCCCCTTGATTCAATAAATTTCATCAGTTCATCATGATAAGGCATTGCATTGGCGCATCCTGATTTTTGTACCACCCACGCACCACTGGCATTACCCAACCTGCAGGCCTTGTAAATATCCCAACCCTTCAAATAGCCATAAATAAAGCCACTTGCAAAAGCATCGCCTGCTCCCAATACATTTAATATCTCGACAGGAAACCCGGGTACATCCTGCATCCTGCCATCCTTATAATAAATGGTTGCGCCTTTTGAACCTCGTTTTACGATCAATAATTCGGGACCTGATTTTATTATTTTTTGGATAGATACTTCTATATCGCCTTTTATTTCGGGAGCTGAAATTTGCTGATGGCTGATGTGCACCTGGTCAGCATTCTGTAAAGTTGCTGCCAGTATCTCTTCTTCGGTTCCAATAGCAATTTTTACTTTAGGCAAAATGGCTCTTACCATTAAACCGAACGATCGCAAATCTTTCCATTGATCAGCCCTAAAGTCCATGTCTAAAACTACAGCAACGTTATTATCGAATGCTGTTTCAATTGCATAAAAAACAGCACTGCGGCTTGGTTCAATATTTAATGCCGTAGCTGAAATTTCGAGCATTTTATATTGATCAATCTTAGCGGCTATTACATGATCAATTGTTACCTGGCTATCGGCTGCATTATCGCGGTAGTAAACTAACGGGAACCTGTCAGGTGGTTCTATACCCAATACTACCGCACTTGACCTGGCTCCATCAATGCGTGCAATTGTGTTTGTATCGACGTTTTGATTTTTCAAAAAATTAATAATGAAGTCGCCGACCTTATCATTTCCAATACCAGTTAATAAAGAAACCCTGGCACCAAGGCGACTTGCTCCTACTGCAATATTCAATGGAGAACCACCGACAAAAGCATCAAATCCTTTTATATCAATAAATTCTGCGCCAATATTCTGTGAGTACAGGTCTATTGAAGATCGGCCGAATGTTATTAAATCAAATTCCTTCTCTTTCATAAAAATAATTTCATTGATTATTCATCGCTGCATTTACCATAGGAATGCGTGGATCAACTCCTTTCCACGAATTAAAAATCCATTCATGATCCGGGTCGGGGGTGTTCGCTAACGACTGATCGCTACCTGCTAAAAAATTTAAATAGTAGCAATTGTATCCATGTGCAGCGACCACCGGGTGATACCCTTTTGGAATTAAAGCAACATCATTTGTTCTTAACTGCATCAGTTCGTTAAGGCTTCCATCAGAAGTGTAAACATGTTGCAACGCATAGCCGGTTTTCTTATCTATTTTATAAAAATAAAATTCTTCCAAACAAGCTTCGGTTACGGCACCGTTAGTATCTACTTTTCTTTCATCATGTTTATGTGCCGGGAACGAACTCCAATTGCCTGAAGGTGTGTAGACTTCTACGGCTATTATATTGCTGCATCCAAAACCAGGCTCCACGAGACTGTTTATTTGCCGTGTTGCATTATCACCACCACGAATTTCAATAGCGGCTTCTTCCGGATTCTTAAACCTGGCAGGAAAATCTTGCGTTGCGAGACACCAGCCTGCGGCGATATCCAACAATTCACTTTCAGCAGCAATTGAAAAAGAAGTATGTCTTGGCAAATAAAGTGTGTGGGCAATTCCTTCAAAGACGCTCTTTCTGCCATTTGTTGTCTGCCAACTGCCTCTGTTAGTGGATGCGGAATAATTACCGCTTAATAATATAAATGCATATTCGTTCTCTCCCGTATTTCCCTGCCATATCTCACCTTTGCGCATCAATCTCGCCTCCATATTAAGATGCGTCCATCCGGCATCTTCGGCTGTAACTTTCTGGTACACCCCGAAGGTTTGAGTTGGATGTTTAATTAAATAACTTTCCTTCATCTCTTTAATTTTAATTTAAATGAATTGATGATGATTTTCCTTTGCAGCCAAAAACTTCAAAACGCTCTATCATAAATTCTTTATAGGCTTTCATATATTCTTTACCCGGAATTACCGGATCAAATAATTCAGGTTGTTCAGCAAAAAATTTACGATGCACTTTTGTCCATAGCAAGCGCAGATCAGTTGCGATGTTTACCTTGCATATTCCATATTGTACGGCCCTTTTCAATTCTTCATCGGTAACGCCACTGGCATTTTCCATTAACTTTCCACCATAACGATTTATCTCATTAATATCATTTTTATTAACACCGGAACTTCCGTGCAACACCAACGGAAAGCCGGGTAACTGCTGTTGAATTTTTTCAAGCACACTAAATTGCAATCCTTTGCCGCCACTGAATTTATAAGCGCCGTGGCTGGTTCCAACGGCAACCGCGAGGCTGTCGCAACCGGTTCTTTTTACAAACTCTTTAGCAAGAGTCGGATCAGTATATTTTGCATTTTCTTCTTCAATACTCAGGTCGTCTTCAACGCCACTTAATACACCAAGTTCAGCTTCCACCACGATATTTTTTTTATGCGCCGCCTCAACAACGGCCGTCGTTCTTTTAATGTTCGTTTCAAAATCATCATGCGAAGCATCGATCATTACAGACGTGTACCCGTTACCGATAGCATCAAACGCGTGCGCTTCTACGCCATGATCCAAATGAATTGCATATATGGCTTTTGGATAAATATCAGAGGCTGCCCTTATCATTGCAACCAGCATTGCGGGATGTGCGTAATTCCTGGCCGCCGGCGTCAATTGAATAATGACAGGTGTTTCAGAATCATGTGCCGCTGCAAACAAACCATGCACCTGTTCCATCGTAAATACGTTAACTGCAGCAATCGTGTATTTGCCATAGCAATCATCAAATAATATTTTAGGAGAAACCGGCTTCATTCTCTTTTATCTAAAGTAGCAACATTCAGCTGCACTTAAAATGTGAAATAAAAATTTTCTCTTACTCTTTTAAAATTAAACTTGTCACTTACCAATTCGCAGCTTTCTGAATAACAGAACGATATTTTTCATACATCGCTTTTGCCATTACGATCGGGTCACCTGTTGTGGTAAGCTTATAATCCTTTCTTTCATTCACCCAATGCCATTCCCAATCTTTGATTTCTTTGTTGAATGCCGCCATATCAATTTCCCGGCCTGCACGCAAAGCTGCTGAACCTTTTGCAAAAAACTGCTGCCAACGCGGCTTATAAAAATCATTCAGCAAACCGCTCCATTGCCGGCACGCATACTCGTGCAATGGACAATCCTTATCTCCCCAAAGTGTAATAAGATCTTTTGCATTAAATTCATACAAAGCTTTTTCCTTTTCATTGTTTCCCCATTTCCTTGCACTGCCTACCCAGGGTCCTAATAAAAAGTCTTTTCGGGTAGCCACCAGTTTATCCATATCGTCAATCAAGGTAAGGAACTGTTGGCTATATTTTGCGAAAGCAACTACATTCTTATTTTTATACGCCTGAACAAATTGTTGCTGCAGCGGGCTGGCATAGTTAGCCAATACCTGTCGTGTGACATCGACTAAATCAAACTGAAATCCATCACTTCTTTTGCAGGCTGGAATCGCTTTCATCATTTCATCCCATGCAGGCAATAAATCTTTAGCTGCATAATTTAATTTTGTATTAGCCCATTGCGTCGAAGAGTCAAATGTAGGCCTGGCCTCGACGATAGATTCCGCACCGTCTCTCTTGTATCTATAAGCAGGAACTGTGTAAACAGTCTTACGTAAGATATTCCACGCATTTAAAGCATGCCTATCCATTATTCTATAACGGTTTAGAATATACGCAGCAATCCATTCATCTAAGTTGATGCTTTCATGCCGCCACGTGTTATCCGTCATCAGTTCATACATCACGGGGTTTTGCTCAATGGCTTCCATTGTTAAACCAATACCTTTCATGCTGCCGCTTGCAGGATCGTTCAATGCATTAGCAGGTTCTTTTGCGACAGTTTCAATACGGCCAAACAAATTAGTATTGCCGCCAAAATTGTTCAACATATTCCAAATCCAGGGTTTGCCGTAAAAAGCATCTGTGCGTTTCCAAATGGGTTCGATTTCCGTAGCGAGGTCTAACACAATCATTTTATCGTTGGGGACGGCTTTTAACAATGCTTCCGTTTGTGGTTGCTTCCAGAATTTTCTATCGCTAAAAAATAACCATCCCTGCATTACCCAAATGGCAGCCGTATCCGCTTCTTTCATTCCATCGTAAACTTTAGCGCTCAAATCACTTAAATAAGAGGGTTCATTTGATGGCGGCTCATTTTCGTTAAAAGTATCAGCGCTGTATAAATGATCTGTCCCAAGCATGGCAGTTTGCTTCTGCAAAAAACGTTTTCCCAATTCAGCAAAAAGTGAATCGTGCGCATCAAGAATATAGGTGTCAGCAAAACCGTTGTTCCAGTTGGTAGTTTTCAGTTTTGCCCCGGGAAATCTCTTTTTAAAAGCCGCAGGTACGTGACCGGTAAAGGCAGGCAAAACAGGCTTCATACCTAACTGCCTTTCGCGGTTGATTATTTTCTTTTCCAATTCAAAATGCGATTTCATCCAACTCAATGGCAGCGGGCCTCCCCAGCCATCGAGGTTACCCATCCAGAACCATGAAAAATAAGATGGGCCGCAAAAGAAATCTTTCAAATCATCATCACTAAAACCCATGTCCTTATAAACAAGGTACCAGGTATATTCTTCGCCCGTTATTGCCAACGGCATATTGATACCGTGCAATGCCATCCAGTCAATTTCTTTTTCCCAGCGTGGCCAATCCCACCAACTCATACTATAATTGAAAGTGCAATAATTCATATAATAGCGGTATTCATAAGGAGTTACTTTATGAATTTTTTTATGAGGAAATGGTAGTGTAGCCGGCAACGTTAGGTTAGTTCCGTTCCATGTTATTTGTGCATGACAATATTCATTAAGATAATAATACAAGGCTGATGCAATCGCTACTCCATCGTTCCCTCTTAAAATTATTTTGTTGTTTGCTGTTTCAATCTCAAATACATCTTTATTTTTTTCCGTAGGAATTTGTTGGATGGTAAAGCGGCTTG
>NZ_JBMQQG010000263.1:0-7480 GCF_057362405.1 Ginsengibacter sp. | reverse complement strand
GGAGACCATTATTGAGGTAACAAAAATTGCGAAGTCAAATAATCTAAAAGTAATTATCAACCCGGCGCCTGCACAGGAACTTGATGATGAATTGTTGAAAGGATTGTTCCTCATTACTCCTAATGAAACAGAAGCTTCCTTGCTTACCGCGATAAAAGTTGTTGATGAAGAAACAGCATCACAGGCTGCTGAAATCTTTCTCAATAAAGGAGTTCAAAATGTGATCGTCACTTTAGGGAAGCAAGGAGCCTTTTTTCAAAATAAAAATGTAAAACTAAAAATCAACGCACCGTTTGTACGGGCCGTGGACACAACTGCTGCGGGTGACACCTTCAGCGGTGCACTAACGGTGGCCATAACCGAAAATATGCCGTGGGAGAATGCAATACAATTCGCCGTTGCAGCTGCTTCTCTCTCTGTAACAAGATTAGGAGCACAATCTTCGGTTCCGCATAGAAGTGAAATACTAATTTAACCAAACCAAAAAAGCGGCTTATGTACATTGTAGAAAATTACGGACTTGCAATAGTGCTCTGCGTTATTACCATGTTCTGCTGGGGTTCCTGGGCCAATACAACAAAGCTTACCAGCACAACCTGGCGGTTCGAACTTTTTTATTGGGATTATGGGTTCGGCATTTTATTGGCTACTCTCCTCCTGGCATTTACTTTGGGAAGCACTGGCAGTGAAGGCAGGCCTTTTATTGAAGATATTAAGCAGGCTGATATAAGTAACATACTTTCATCTTTTGCTGGTGGCGTAATTTTTAATTTAGCTAACATCTTATTGGTGGCAGCTATTGGAATTGCAGGCATGTCTGTTGCGTTTCCGGTTGGTATCGGCATTGCTTTGGTGTTGGGTGTAATTGTAAACTATATTTCAAATCCGCAGGGCAATCCAGTATTGATTTTTGGTGGTGTTGCTTTAATCGCATTAGCTATTATACTTAATGCAAGAGCCTATCAAAAATTGCAATCTACTTCAGCAAAAGTTTCAAAAAAGGGATTGATTCTTTCAGTAGTAAGCGGGTGTTTAATGGGTTTGTTTTATAAATATGTTGCAGGCTCAATGGTAAGCAATTTCAATGTGCCGGAAGCGGGAGAACTTACACCCTATACTGCGCTGGTAATTTTTTCTGTCGGTATTGTATTCAGTAGTTTTCTTTTCAACTCAATTCAGATGAAGTATCCGTTTGCCGGCTCACCGGTTTCATTTACTGATTATTTTAAAGGCAACGCTAAAGATCACTTCATCGGTATTCTCGGAGGTGCTATATGGAGTGTCGGTATGTCGCTAAGTATTATTGCTTCAGGTGAAGCCGGCCCTGCTATCTCTTACGGATTAGGCCAGGGTGCGACAGTTGTAGCAGCACTTTGGGGTATTTATGTTTGGAAAGAATTTGATAAAGCGCCCGGCGGTACCAAATCTATGTTGAATATTATGCTGCTTTTATACATAGCAGGGTTAGCAATGATTATAGTTTCAAAATAAATTTTGCTTTAGCTTTCTTCTAAGAGATTATTGTAAGCAATGCTAACAGAGATCATCTGAAATAAAAAAGCCCTGAGAGTTTAAAAATTTTCTTGTTAAAGAATATTCCCGTCCCGGAAGTTTACACAGTGCAAAGTTCAAATTGTTAAAATACTATACGTGTAACCCAGACGCCTAAACGAAGTTAATACGAAAAGAAAGCCAGGCTTCAGATTTGTTTAAGTCCCTTCGCCATCGGGGTTCCCGCAAGCTGATTTTAATTTAGGAGATTTGTGAGCGGGAAACCCGGCGGGACAAAAAACCCTAACATGGGAAACCTTTAGCGTTCTTCAAGTCGTAAATGAGTAACACCATATTTGCCAAATTCCTCAATATA
This sequence comes from Ginsengibacter sp., assembly GCF_057362405.1. Classification (NCBI taxonomy): domain Bacteria; kingdom Pseudomonadati; phylum Bacteroidota; class Chitinophagia; order Chitinophagales; family Chitinophagaceae; genus Ginsengibacter; species Ginsengibacter sp. The sequence goes on along the minus strand of NZ_JBMQQG010000263.1, from coordinate 5,613 downwards.
TTTTTTTTGCAAACCTTTCATCGCCCCCAATAATTTGGAATCGCTCACTATAACTTCTGGTTCAAGGCGGCCATACATCTCTTCAAAATCCCTGTCCGCGAGGCTATAAGGCAAATGTTCCTGCAGCGTTTTAATATTAAATAATTCTATTATCGCTTCAGTTTCGTCAGACATGTCATCTGAGATATCAAAAGGGGTAAAATTCAATTCGCCCATCTCCCTGAAGCTTTCTGTTTCCGGAAGCTCATAAAATCCTTTTTTACATACGTCGTTATAAATTTTGTTTACTTTATCAAAATCGTCATATTCAGGGCCCGGTACTACCCATTGGGCAAAGTTCAGCATCCTGGCCAGCAAGAGGTATTCGTCTTCTGTAAATGTAAGTGTAAGCTCTTTCATAAATTGTAGTTTTGCTGTTGCACTAAAATAGTAAAACTTAATTTGTTATAACAAGCAGGCATATACGTAACCATAGAATCTAACCCCGGTTGGGATAATTTAAGTTATGTGAAAGAACTAAGTTAGTATCAAATGATGAAAGCAAATTGTCAAACCAATTTTTGGGAATACGGAATATTTCCATAACTAATTTTTGATATAGCAATAAACAGCTAAAGAACTTTACACATTAAGAGACTACAGACTTTTTTAAGATTTTCTTCACTAAATTAACTACCAGCTTTGGCAAAGCTTTAAGAAATCAACTGTTAATTTCATTGCGTCAATAAAAAGGAATAACAATATCAGGCTGTGATTCATTACTAATTCTAAACCTTCTTCTGCCTATAAAAAAGTTTTTACTTTAAATAAACTACCCGGCCTCGCAATTTTTTACTGTTCAAAATTTTAAGGAAATGTTATGAGTGATAGAAGTATCGCCATGCATTTTTTTGGGTCGAACAAAATATTTATCACCAGTAAAACCAAAAGATCAGCCCATGCCTGTAGCTACCAAACCCACGTTCTGGCAACGTTCCGGTGTACAAAGTTGGTTTCTTAAAAAAGAAACAGGGTTTACGGAAGCGCCTTCCATGAAACCCGACCTTGTATATAAGTATATCATAGAAAAATTCCGCGACTCCATTGATGAACTTTCATTTGCAGACCGCATCATATTTTATCATGAATATATTATCTGCTTTAGTCCCCCGGACTACAATAAATTCATGGACAATAACCGGGGCATTTTTTCACTCATCATAAAAGAATCTGTAAAGGCATTCTATACTATTCTACAGGAATACAGGCAAAAGGGCAAAAAGGTTACAGCTTCGGCTAACAAATGGGTTTTCAGATTCGTGTCGCATCCTGATTATGAGAAAGGTGACAAGAGTTTTATTGGAAAATTGTTGCCGGGCAACATTCAGCAGAAGGAAGAAAATCTTCGTGTAACGTTCATTCCGCGCCAAACAGGTATTGCCCAAACGTTTGACATTGCGGATGAGATTTTAAAGGATTTCACTTATTACAGCGATGGGTATTACGAAATTCCATGGCAGGACACGCTTGTATTAGGCGATATGAATGATAATGCCAGGCCAAAATATTTTGCACGCCTGGAAGCAACCCTGCCGGAGAAAGAATTTGCCGGTAAAAAGGTTGAATATTTAATTAAAGATGAAGCATTAACTGTTGCCGGTATTGATGAAAAGCCAGGGTTGGCAGGCATTTTCCGTATTCCGTCAGAATGGGTTTCCTCTCCGCATCTTTCCATCCGATATGATAAAACTACAGATAAATTCTTCCTGGCTTCTTTTGGTGAAAGAACTATTGTAAATGAAAACGAAGTGAAGAACAGTTACCAGGATGCGCCTTTTTGGACAGATCTTCCTATGAACTCGAAGATTGTATTGAACGGAATTGTATCAATCAACATTTTCAAAGTATAGTATGGATAAAATATTGGCGATAGGATTGTTGGTTATCAGCATTGTATTACTTATAGCACATTTTTCCGACATTAAGCAAACGCACAAAAATGGCTGAATACTTTTATGGCATAACGGATAAGGGCAAACGCCGGGAGAAGAATGAGGATACATTCTTTTCCCGGGAAACCAGCGATGGACGCTTTCTTGTAGCCGGCGTTATCGATGGTGTGGGCGGCTACGATGGCGGAGATATCGCTGCGGGAATCGCAAGTGCTGTTATTATGGAGAGCCTGGAAAACATTGCTGAAGATGTTATTGACTCCCTTCGTCATGCGATCATTGCTGCCAATGGAAAAATAAATGACGAAAAAAAGGAAACGGGTGTACACGATCAAATGGCCTGCGTATTAACGTGCGTTGTGGCTGATATACACAATAATAAATGCTGGTATGCACATGTTGGCGACACAAGAATTTACCTGCTGAGAGACGATTCGCTCGTAAAAATATCCAGGGATCATTCTGTCGTGGGCTTCCTGGAAGAATCGGGACGGTTATCAGAAGAAGAAGCCATGCGTCATCCAAGACGCAACGAGATCACAAAGGCATTAGGCTTTGAAGAAGATATCGATACACCTGAAGATTTTATCGAGACTGGTGAATCTCCTTTTCTTCCGGGCGACCTCCTCTTGTTGTGCAGCGATGGCCTTACGGATATGATCAGCTCCGGTTCGATCATGGAGGTATTAACCTCTGAAAAAAGCCTCAGTGCAAAAGCGAAAGCGTTAGTTGACGCGGCTAATGATGCGGGAGGAAATGACAACATAACGGCGGTGTTGGTTGAAAATAATAATTGGCCGAAACAAAAATCCGAACCGGTATCTGTTGAAAGAAAAAAAAACAAAATCGCAACACCCTTTGAGACAAATAAATCCGTACCCAATGAAAAACGTAATCCCCCAAAGAAAAACAAACAAAACACGATTGCCTTTTTAGCAGTGCTGTTCATTGTAATCGCAGCCATTTTTATAACGGTAGGATTTCAAAAAAACACATCAACAGTGGCCGCCATTATGCCAGTTAAAAAAGAAAAGGAAAAAGATGAGCAATTGCTGCAATTGATTGCACATGTAAATGATTCTTCAAAAAATTATGCATTCGCTCGGCGGAACACAAGGTTTGAATTAACAGAACCGATAGTTATTAGGAAGGATAGTTTTCATCTTTCCGGCAAAGGAACTGTTATTACAGCCGATGCTTTGTATAAGGGCCCGGCTTTTATCATCAATGCTACCGCTAAGAATGTCGTGTTGGACAGTGTTGTATTTGAAAATTTTGATGTAGGAATGGTGGTTCAAAAGAATAATATAACGTTCAGGCATGTGCGCTTTATTAATTGCCGCGTACCTGTGCAGTATTTGGTATCTCTTCCCGACTCGGTTGTCTCCGGGAGATTTAAAGATTCCATATTTATCACGAAATCAAAACTCAAATAAGCCATGTCAAATGCAGTTCCACGGGTTGGCAACAGAAAAACAGAACGCCTTTGTCTCGTGCTTATTGGTGTTATTATGACTTTGCTTTTCTGGAAACTCTTCACGGTGTTGCAACGTGATTTTGCAGAAGTGGATAGCCGTGTTGAGAATGGTACTATGATCAACTTGAATGCAGGCAATACCGCCGATGCGATGACGGAACTGCTGAAAAAAGGAATGTATTTTGAAGATCCAAAAGACATTGCTTTTATTGCGACATCCGTGGCGGCAGCAAAAGAACCGGGGTCAACGATAGACAACATAGGCACCTTAAACAAAAAGCAATATTTTGTTGATGCCGATGACGCTTTCCTGAAAGGAGGAAAATCTTTCAAACATCGCGTGGAACTATCAAGAGATCTGCTGGGATTTTCTGCGGCCGATTCCACCACATTTGCAAAAGAGAGAAAACATCCATTACAGGTTTCCTCACAAACAGATGTTGCCTTAGGGAGTTATCATATTTCAGGTACTATTAAAAAGAAGGACGGACAATCTGCTGCCGGTGTTTTACTAAGGCTCCGGTTATTAGTACCACAGGATAGCAGTAATGCGAGTGATGATGATGAAAATAATATCATTCAATTTAAGAATGGCGTTAGAAAAGTATTCATTCGCGACACCGCCAAAAATCTGCAGTTGCTTTCATTTAATGCGTATGCCCGTACCGATGCTTCAGGCAATTACATTTTTTCAGGTTTGCCGGCAAACAAGTCTTATGATATCATTCCGCTGCATCCGGGTTACGAATTCGGACGTTCAAAAGGTGTTGAGAAATTACGAAGCAACGCCACTTTTAATTTCGTTGAGTCGCCACATACAATGACGCTTTTTTCTGCAAAGGATTTCAATACACTTAAGAAAGAAAAGGCATTCATTGTAAGAACTCCAACCGAAGTAACCGAATGGTTCCGGATTATCGTCATCACATTTTTTGCATCCTTTCTTTTGTTGCACCTTATCTTTTCGATCCATTCACCAAACACCGACCAGTTATTATTGCCGGTAATTATGATATTAACCGGGTTATCATTTATAACCTTATTCAGTTTACAAGACCCTTTACGTGATCGCTTCCTGGTGAAAAGCACCTTTATTTATTTCTGCATCGGGATGGCTGCTATACTCGTGTTCCAGTTTGTTAACCTGAAAAAGTTTACGCCCGATTCCGGCATGTTCCGCTTATTTATTTTTAAAAATAACCGTAAAGCTGCTAACGGCTGGCCGTGGGCGCTGGCAGCAATGGGATTATTATGCCTTACCATTTTGTTCGGTACCGGACCGGAAGGCAGCGGTGTTAAAGTAAATCTCTTTGGATTTCAGCCAAGCGAGATTGTAAAATATATGGTGATCCTTTTCCTTGGCGGTTTCTTTGCCCTCAATGAAAAGTTTATATCAGAATATCCATCATTTAATAAACGAATATCATACTTCGCTTTTTCAGTAATGGCCATAGTGGCAACTATTTTATTATTCCTCATAATAGGCGATCTTGGACCAGCAATCATCTGTTGCTTCACTTTCATTATACTTTTTTCTTTTTCCCGCGGCGATTTTATGCAGGTGGTAGCGGCAATGATTTTATATGCTCTCGCTACATGGATTTTTAAAAATGTGTGGATAGCAACCGGTATTACGGTGGCAGCGCTTGCTTTATACATGCTTATTGCAAAAAAGAAACTTAGCGAGTCAGCTGTGATGGCATTGGTGGTAGTAAGCGGGTTTTTATTACTGGATAAAATTCCGGTGCTGGCCAAAGTAATTCCTGGTCCCATACAAAGGCTGGTGGACAGGAAAGCCATTTGGTCGGATCCGTGGAACAACCAGGTATATGGCGGAGACCAGGTAGCCAATGGCATCTGGGCTATATCCACCGGCGGCATTACCGGTCAAGGCGCCGGTGAAGGTTTTGCCAGGACGATTCCTGAAGCACACACTGATATGATACTTCCTGCAATCGGTGAAGAATTTGGCTGGGCAGGTATCACTTGTATTTTTATTTTATTCCTCGTATTGTTACACCGTTCTATCATCATAGGACGACAAGCGGGCCCTCCCTTTTTATTTTATCTATGCGCAGGAGCTGGCATCGGCTTGTTTGTTCAGTTTTTATTGATTGCGGGTGGTTCAACCGGGGCGCTTCCTTTATCGGGAGTAGCTTTACCATTTACCAGTTATGGAGGCACGTCATTGCTGTGCAGTATGAT